>QHPM01000170.1:9941-18253 GCA_003219095.1 Verrucomicrobiota bacterium | reverse complement strand
CGCGCCCTTTGCCGCCGCTGCGCGCGATGCATTACAGAAAAGCCTGGCCGCCCAGAATCTGAAGGAGGAAGCCAATTATCTTCGCGGAAAAGGTCGGGCCAGCTTCGAGCGGCCCTACGGATTGTCATGGTTGCTGCAACTGTGCGCGGAATTGCGGGAATGGGATGATCCGCAAGCGCACGAAATGTCGACGAACCTGCGTCCGCTGGAAGAGGCGGCGGTGGAACGATTGAAAACGTGGCTTCCGAAGTTATCCCACCCGGTTCGGATTGGTGAACACGATCAAACTGCTTTCGGCCTCGGATTGATGCTGGATTACGCGCGCGGCGCTGGAAACGAAGAGTTCGCGAAATTAGTTAATGATTCGGCAAAGAAATTCTTTCTTGCGGATAAAGATTGCCCACTGACTTACGAACCTTCCGGTGAAGATTTTCTCTCGCCCTCTTTAGGCGAAGCAGACGTGATGCGGCGGGTGCTTCCGCAAAATGAATTCGCGAAGTGGTTGAAAGAATTCATGCCGCAGATTCCGACGACGGCCAATGCCGATTGGTTACCGGTTGCGGTCTCGCCTGATCCAAGTGATCCGAAACTCGCACACCTCGATGGCCTGAACTTAAGCCGTGCCTGGATGCTGGAAGGAATTCTTTCCGCGCTACCATCAGACGATTCACGCCGTCCCGCCCTGCAAGCTACGGCCAATGCGCATCGTCGGGCCGGACTGGCAGCGGTAACAGGCGAACATTATGAAGGTGGACACTGGCTCGGCAGTTTCGCCGTGTATCTCACGACCACGCGCGGGATCGAACAGACAAAGTGACGCGAATCAAAAAGCAGCTTCAAGAAGAGGCGCCTTCTCAGTCGCCGATTCAACCACACGTCGGACGAGAGACCGCTTCTCCTTAAGACGAAGATCGAAAGTGCTCTCATTGGGACCATCGTGATCCGTAAGCAGGCGTGTTCCTTGTCACCGCTACGGCTGCGTTGCTGGCAGCGGCTTGTTGCTCTTAATGATGTCCGCTTCCGGCGTCAATTTGGGCGCTTTTCCGCTGAAAATAAGACGATTCGGTTTTTCTCCCAGCGCGTCCACCAACGCCTTCGCGTGTGTGCTGATTACTTTCAAATTCAACAGCGTGACGTGTAGCTGTCGCAATTGTTCTTGAAGCTGCTTGTCTGTGGCGGTGATGAAATTGTTGGCCGCGCCGATAGCGCTGCCGGCTTTCCCTTCAATATCGTCCAAACCTTTCACAACTTTCTGCAATTCCTCGGTGTCGGTCCTGAGCGAATCGAGCAGCGGCGAAATCTTCGGCATGAAATCCCCGAGATCGCCTTTCAAATCGGTCACGGTGACGTTGAGCGTATCGAGTAAACGATTGGCGTTTTCAAAAAGCGGTCCGGCCGCGGCCGTGATTTGTTCGATCCCATAAGCGGGATGACCTTCGATGGCGGCATTGTTCGCCAGCGTCTGCCCGCTGGGCGTGCCGGCAGAGAGCGCGACGAATTTCGGCGAAAGCAACGTGTCGGAACTCAAAGTCGCGCTCACGTCCACAGGTAGCGGCGGAATTGCGTCATCCAGCTCGACTGTCACGACCACGGCATCTTTCTTGTTTTCCGAACTTGCCCGTTCCTTTGCGCCTCTGAATGCAGCTTGATTCCGGTGACATCCTCGTAATTGATTCGTAATGTGCGCGTCGGTTTTTTCAGTCGATAACCGGAGAGCGCAATGGTGAGAGCGGCGAGAAGGACCACGCTGCAAACGATGACAAAAAGCGCGACGAGATAATCGGAAATGTTCTTCTTCATCAAATAAAATGGCGAACCTGTGAAATGACGAATGTCGAACGACGAAGCTTGAACGACAAAGAATCGGCGTGGGTCATTCGAGCTTCGGATTTCGTCATTCGTGCTTCGACATTCATATCATGCCGTTTTGTGATGAAAGCGCCCGCGCGCGTGCGCCAGGGGCCGCGGCTTCACGTGGGGATGATCGTCATGTTCCTCCTGCGAAATATTCAACGGCACCGGCCCGTCAGCTTCGCCATTGATAAATTGTTGCACTTCGGGATTCGGGCTGGCGCGAATTTCCTCCGGCTTACCTTGCGCGATAATCGATCCGCGTCCGAGCATAATCATCCGCGTGGCGATGCGAAACGCGCTCGTCATGTCATGCGTGACCACCACCGCCGTCATGTGACTTCCGTGCGTCAGCTTAAGCGTGAGTTGATCGACCACCGCGGTCATAATCGGATCAAGTCCGGAGGTTGGTTCATCGCTGAAAAGCAGTTCTGGATCGAGTGCCAATGCGCGTGCCAATCCAACGCGCTTCTTCATTCCACCGCTAATCTCCGCTGGTTTGAGATCTTCAAATCCGCTTAACCCGACCATTTGCAATTTTTGCCTGACCACTTCCTCGATCTCATCAATCGACATCTTGGTGTGCTGTAATAACGGCAGTGCAACATTTTCGCCGACGGTCAATGAGGCGAGGAGCGCGCCCGATTGAAACAGCATTCCGAAACGCCGTCGCACGGTCTCAATCTCGCGTTCATTCATGCCTGTGATCTCTTCCCCAAAAATCTTTACCGAACCCGAAGTTGGTTTCATCGAGCCGATGATATGCCGAAGCAAAGTGCTCTTCCCGCAACCGCTCCCGCCCATGATAACGAGTGTTTCACCGCGATGAATGTTGAAGGAAATATCGTTGATGACTGCGCGATTTCCGAACTTGCGGACAAGATCGGCCACTTCGATTACTGGGGAGTCAATCATGGTTAAAAGGGTTACAACGTTACAATGGATCCGCCCCTTTTAACTTTGTAACATTTGTAATTGTTTTAGCTTCGTTCGCCATTTCGTCATTCCTTCGTCATTCGACATTTGTGCTTCGTCATTCCGTTCCGTGCCTTCTCATCCCGCGAAAAAGAATACTCCCGTGAGCACCGCGTTCATCACCAGCATCGCCAGCAACGACTGCACCACGGCCGCCGTCGTCGATTGACCCACGCCTTCCGCGCCGCCTTCCACGTGCAGTCCGGCGTTGCACGCGATCGTTATGATGATCCACGCGAACACTGCGCTCTTGATCATTCCGGAATAGAGGTCCCAGGTGTTGGCGCTTTCCAACGCCCGCATGATGTAACCGGCGGTGTTAAAATTGAGCGCGAAACGGCAAACCGCCCAGCCGCCCAGGACCCCAATGTAATTTCCGAAAATCGTGAGCGCGGGTAACATCACCAGCATGGCAAGAAAGCGCGGCACGACCAGATATTGGATCGGATTAATTGCCATCACTTCCAGCGCTTCGATTTCTTCCGACACTTTCATCGTGCCCAATTCCGCCGCTACCGCCGATCCGCTTCGCCCAATCACGATCACTGCGATCAATACCGGTCCCATCTCGCGTAGCAGCGTTACCATCACCAGATCGGGCACATAAATTTCCGCGCCTAATTGTTGTAAAGAATGCGCCGCCTGCATCGCCAGCGTTACCCCAACGCTGAATGCGGTCAGCGCCACCATCGGCGCGGCCCGCACCCCGATGAAAACCATCTGCCGAAAGATCGGCGCCAGTTTAAATCCGCGCCCGGTGAATGGCGCGACCAAGAGCCAGTAAAGCAGACTGAAATTGAGCTGGAAATAATTCTTCAAGTGCGGCAACCACTCATTTAGCAAACCACGCTCGGGCCACGCAAACTTGAAACATGGGAGTTACTGGCGTGCAGAATCGAAGACGCCAGGTCGCCCAATCACGGAGCGCATCAAGGAGCGGCGCCTCTCTCCGAGCCGTCGGCTCGTCCGAGCCAGAGGCCCAGTCGCCGAATCAAATACACCGCGGTCTGGCTTTCCGGCTCGCAGAGCCTACAGCTCGGAGAGAGACCGCCGCTCCTTGAACCTCGCGCTAATGGTGTCGGCGCGACGCGCATGTCATGCCGAACCGCAGCGCTTTGGGCCTGAGAGGCCTCGCGAGCGCACGGTAATTGCGCAAACCTACCTTGTGCGATCCATGATCTTGGGCGAGGTCCCTCGCTTGCGCTCGGGATGACAGAGCGCACCGCACCCAGGAATTTCTTTGTTTATCTGACTAAAGCTCACGGCGTGTAGTTAATGCCTTTTCTTTCAGCTTGCTGGTGGATCGTCTCCGCCACTTTCTCGTCAAAGCCATCGCCCTTCCCTGCTTCTGCTAGCCGCTTGTTTTCCGCCTCGATATAGGCGTCGCGCTTCTTGGAGAGATTTTGCACTTCTTTTTGCAGACTATCTCGTTCCGCCCGTGTTTTGGCGATCCGAGCCTCCATCTCCTGTTTCGTTAGTTTCTGAAATTCCTTTGGCAAGTCTTTCTTGTCGATGGCATCTAGTTTGACTTCTTTGTTCGCCAAAGCATCGAGAAGTTCACCCCGACCTTGAACTGCCTTGCCGGTCTTAGCGTTATAGCTCAGGCGGTCGGCGGCGGCACTGGCCGGCGCGCTTTCCGCGAAAGCTTGCTTCGCGGCTACTTCGCGTTGCAACGCGGCATCACCATATGGAATCAGGGTAGTGCCGATCTTCCTGTTCAACCGCGCCAGCTCGTCGTCCAGCGGCGTTGCGATCACTGCCACGCCCCCAGATTGAGCAATGGCGGAATAGCTACCTTCAGACAATTTCGCGATCTCCTTCCAGATCGGCGTGGTTTCAGCCAGGTTCCCGCATTGCACGGTGTTGACGATTAAATCCTTTTTCGCTGCAATCCGGCAAAGCTCGGGATACTTCGGAGCATCGGCATAATCCAGGTGGGGCGGCGCATCGCCCACCAGAAAAATAATCTTCAGAACTTTTCGGTCCTGACTCCACGGCATTTTCTCGATTGCTTCGGCAAGAGCTTCGTTCACGCTTTCCGGTTCATCCCCGCCGCCTTCTGCTTTGAAGTCGCGTAGATGGCCATAGATCGAATCGATGTCGTCCGTGAGCAGAAATGATTTAACAACGTATTCATCGCCGCGATCGCGGTAGCCAATCAAGCCGAGTTTTAATTCCGGCGTCGGTTTTGCGCTGATCATTTCATTGGCAATCGACCAGATTTTTTGTTTCGCACCCTCGATCAGGCCGCCCATCGAGCCGGTGGTATCGAGAACAAAACAGACTTCGATGCGTGGCTTCGCGTCGCTAGTCTGGATTTTGGCGTTGAGTGTTTGCGAGCAGCCAAGCGCGATCGCAACGGTGAGGAATGTAATGGCTTTGTTCATAGTTTTATTCGGTGATTTCGTAAACGGTGTCGTCGAGCGCGAGCAGGATGTTTTGGCCAAGCGCCATCCACGGCGCGGCCTCCGGGTGGTTCTTGAGAAGATCGAAATAGGCCTCGGAGTTGAACTGAACACGTTGCCGCCCGGTCGCGTTTTGCGCGTTCGTATCAACCCATTGTTTGCCGTTTTGGAAAAAGGCGCGGCCATTCACAAATTTCGATTGCTGCGTATAGCGTGTCAGACGCTCCGATTCCGCCGGTGCAGCTGGTGCATTGAGAGCGAATCCGCGCAATGATTCAGCTGCACCGTAATTAATCGAGGCCGCAGATTGATCGGCGAATTTGAAAGCATTCTGGCTGCGCGCGTTTGCGACCGCGTCCTCGCCATCCTTCTTTTCCTTGAATCCGGACCAGGCCTTCGAAACCTCCGCCCGCGCCGAACTATCCGCGCTCATGCTTTGCATCGAACGCTCAGTCACTGGCACTCGGCGCCGATCTTCGTCTTCGACGATCAAGTAGGCGGTGTAGGGAGTAACTATCCCATATCGGCGCGCCAAATCGGTTGCTTCATCGCGCAGCTCTTTGGTTTCGCCGTGAATCCGGATCTCATCGAGTAGGAACCCAACCCGACGCGTTGCCCAAAGCCTCGCTACGTAATCGTTGGAAGAGTCATCGAATTTTACCCTGTAGGTGAATATTTGCTCGCGCCCGTTGGCAATGCCGGTCAGTTTCGCTTCGATTTCGCGACTGGGGTCAGCGACCCCGGCTACAGAGTAGCGACCAGTCAGGACAAGTTGGTCGCCCTTGAACAAGTCCGGCAATTGCGTCGGATACAATTTACTGGTGCGAACCCCGCCACCGAATTCCAAACGCACATTCGTCAGCACCGGTTCTTTGATTCGCGTATAGAAGTTCGAAACCTTTACTTCGAGATCCTCGTTCGCCAATACGTATTGGCTGAAAGCACGCGTTCTCTCGGCAATCTGATCGAGTAGTTGCGTGTTCACGTCCGACCCGATGCCGAAAGAAAAGATGCGTGCGTCCCCAGCCTTTTTTACTTCCGCTAGAATGTCGTCGGGATTGCGCGTGCCGACGGTGGGCAATCCATCCGTCAGAAAAATGATAACAAATGGCCGCTCCGTTTTTTCGGTGCGCGTTTTGAGTGCACTCTGCAACGCATCGGCAATGGCGGTGCCGCCAATCGGCCTCAGCTCGGCGATGAAATTTGAAGCGCGCTTGCGATGTTCCGAATCAGCATCAACCAGTTTGCCAAAGAGCGCCTCCACTTCGGTGGAAAACCGCACGATCTCGAAACGATCTTCGCCGTTTAAATTCTCGACGCAGAATTCCAGCGCCTTCTTTGCCTGCTGCAATTTTGCGCCCGCCATTGAGCCCGAGGTATCGACGACAAAGACTACATCCTTCGGAGTGGACTTGGTTTCCTTCGCAATGGTCGGAGCGGCGAGAAGAACAAAGTAACCATCTTCGCCTGCGGGCTTGTGCGTGATCAAACTTAGCCCCACATCACGCGCTTCTGAGTTGTAAACGAGCTGGAAATCGGTGTCTGGCTTTTCGTCTTTCGATTCATAACCAATCACGGCGCGATTGGCGCCATCCCGTCTGATTTCAACCTTGTGGCTGGGCGAATAAATCGAGGCGAGCGGTAGCTCCGATTTCACCTCCACTTTTATGCTCAGATTCTTGATCGGTTCGGCGGAAAATTTCTCCGTGCTCAGCGGATAGCTGTAGGTCACCGTGCCGGCATCGGAATGCAGCAATTCGGTATAGGAAATCTTGATCGGCTTGCGGCTGCGCGGTTCGATCGGAAAAACGCGGACTTTGAAGAGATCACGACCGGCGTATTCCAGCAGCGCCGGGTCGCGCATCTTGCGCACGATGTCCTCGTAAATTTGCCGCGCCTTGTCCGCGGGTAATAATTCGGCATCCACCATTTTCCCGCCGATCTCCATGCTGAACTTGTCGATGTGCGCGTCTTTCGGTACCGGAAACATGTAGGTTCCTTCCAGGCGCTGATCGTTCGGATTGTAGAATTCCTGATCGATGGAAGTAACCGCTACCTGGCCGTCGATCTTGACCTCGACATGGTGACTGGCCACCTCGAGCGGTGCAAAGGGGAAGTGGCCGGGCCGGACCAGAAATGGTCGTTCGACCACGATGAAGCCATCGCCACGCGCATTGGAAACAATGCTGAGCAAACCGGCGGCGAGAATCAGAAGCGATCTTTTCATTGCCTTGTTAGTCGGCATAGCCGCGGAAATGCTCCCGCTTTTTTCTGAACCGCCCAGAGACTGGACAGGTCAGAGGTGCGTGAGATGATCAACGTGGTCTAATGAGCGAGTCTCGAGTTGCGGTCTCTGATTCCGGCAAGGTCGATGCCGATTTGATCGAACGCTGTCGCGGCGGTGACGCGGAGGCCTGGGATGCGTTGTTCGACAAATATTATCCGGTGGCGGCGCGCTTCGTTTTCCAATTGTCCGCCGACTTCAATCACGAAGACACGGAAGAAATTTGCCAGGAAACCTTCCTCGCGGTGGTGCGAAACCTGGCATCATTTCAAGGAAAGAGTTCGTTTCAAACGTGGTTGCTGCGCGTGGCCACGAACAAGGCAATGGATTTTCGCGGAAAGAGTCGTGCCGAGAAGCGCGGGGGCAGGATGGTTCATTTCTCGCTCGATGGCGCGGGCGAAGGCCTCGATCCGCCATCGCAATGTCCCCGGCCGGATACCCTGCTCGTAAACGCCGAAACTTCGCGTCTCATTCGGCAAAGCCTCGATCAACTGGACGACCCCTGCCGGGAAATCATTGAGCTGCGTTATTATGGCGACCTGAGTTACAGCGAAATCGCAGCCGAGCTGCGATTGAATCCAAAAACCGTCAGCTCGCGCTTGAGCAAATGTCTCGATCGCCTCTGTCTGATCGCGAAAAAAATCTTTCCGCCGGAACATTCATTTGCCGTCTAACTTATTGAATCATGCCGCCCGAACCGAAAAAACCGATGGAAGAGCTGCTGGAGGCATCGGCCAGGGCTCGACGCGCTGCATTCGGCGCTGACCCGACAATGCCGAATCCGATGCGGACACAGT
>QHPM01000170.1:9247-9936 GCA_003219095.1 Verrucomicrobiota bacterium | reverse complement strand
ATTTCATGGCCGCGGTTCATTACCGCAACGGCCTTGGCTCTGGTTCTCGTAAGCGCTTCGGCCATCTGGTGGTGGCGGGAACACCAACCTGCGGAAGGCGAGACAATGAAGCTAGCGATGCAACAGCCGACGGCTCCGGCAAAGGCAGGGGTTTCACCTGAAAGAGTATTTGAACAAGGTGCTGCAGCTGCCGCTGCTCGGCCTGGTGAAAGCTTCGCGGACAAAAATGCGGGCGCCGTGCCATCGGATCAACCCAAAGCTGCCGACGCGTTAAGTAAATTCGCGGAGGCGACGACTACGCCATCCACGCTCGCGCCCACGGCAAAGGATTTTGTCAGCGCCGGCAAAAAGACAGATGAATCGCTTCCGTCCGATATCTCGTTAGCCGCTAAGGAAACTAACCAGTCGGCGCCAGCAGCGGCTTCGTTGGCACAAAAGCGGCAGACGACCAATTTTCGTCAGCAATTTTCACAAAGCGCTGCCAACCAAGCCTTTCGCAGCAAACCCAAACAAACGCTCAACATTTTGAATGAGTTTCAGGTGGAACAAACCGACCATGAAATCCGGCTCGTTGATGCCGATGGCTCGACCTATTCGGGTAAGCTCGAAGCATTGGCCCAGAATGATGCGCGCAGCATCTTCAATCAGAAACAAAACTATGCGGCACCGTCATCGCGCGCGGCGGCCGG
>QHPM01000170.1:0-9176 GCA_003219095.1 Verrucomicrobiota bacterium | reverse complement strand
GCGCTTGCACAAAAGAGGGTGGCCGAAGCCAAGGAGCGAGACGAACCGGGCCCAGCTCGGATCACGGGCACGGCGAAAATCCGAGGCGAATCCCCCGTTCAAATCGACGCGATCGCAGTGGCGCAGTGATAGGCGATTCCGACCAAGTTTCCGTTTCTGCTGTAGGGCAAGCGCGCCGCTTGCCACCCTCGGCAACCGAGAGCGGTTGCCCTACAATCTAACGTTGAAGCGCCACGATGGGATCGCGCGCGAACTGAAAACCGGCAAGCTTCTCGTGAAAGTCTTTGCCGAGGGCAAGGGCTTGAAAATTTCGGCCCAGCATTTCTGGATGAAGCAAAGTTTGCAGGGCGCGTTTTTCAGAAGCGTCAAAGTCCGCGTCTGGAAAAAATTTCGAAATAATCCCGGTGAGAAAATGATGTTGATCGGTAAAACCAACCGGCGTTGCTCCGGATGATTGCGCCGCTTCGGCAAGGCTGCTCCACTCGACGTGAGCGGAAATATCTGCCAGCCCGATCTGCTGGAATGGCGACGATAGCTTCCTTTGGTTTGCTCGCACCTGGAGAGAACCTCCACTGCGCTGAAGCGAGTAGAACTGCGTCCGGGAAAAGCCGTAATCGATGGTGAGAATGAGTCCGCGCGAAAGTTTGGCCGCGACCTCGCTCATTAGTTTCGGCGCGGCCAAATTCACTTCGGTTTCAAAACCAGCCGGGGAAAAACCGAGATGATCCAGCTGCAGCTCGGAACAGGCAACGTTCGCGGTTGCGAAGGCAAAGTTATCGGCAGCAACGGAGACGAATTTTTCGTTCCAAACTGTGGCGCCGTTCGCCACGCCGCCGGAAACGACCAGATGCACCGGCAATGAATCGAATAGTTCGTTGGAAAAATGAATCCCAACGAACGGCTCCATTTGGTCAATCGAGGCGACCCAGGAGATTTTTTCGGCGAACTCACGCAGATTTTTTTGCTGCCGCTCTCGCCAGATCGGAAACGACTCGATCAGGAAATAGGAAGTCGCGGAAAAACAATCGCCGGCAGATTGGCGGAGCGCGGTCAGTGCATCGGCCGCAAATGCCCCATCATGCGCGCCCTGTTCGACGATTTTGAAATCGCGCGGCCGCTCGAGCTTTTCCCAAATCTCCGCAAACTGAGCCGCCAGCAGTTTCCCGAAGAGCGGTCCTACACTCACATTGGTAAAAAAATCGCCGCGCCGGCCAATGTTGGCCCGCCCGCCGGCGTAATACCCGTGTTTCGGGTGATAGAGCGCCAGTTCCATGAAGCGCGCGAACGGAATCGGCCCGTTCGCATCAATCTCAGCGCGGATAATCTCGGCTAGTTCGGAGTTAGCCATGGCTCTTTGCCCTTTGGATTTTCGGCGGAATTGCGCCTAAGTTTTCCCTCCAAGTCTATTCCTCTCTTTTACGTCCCCACATGCCTGTTTCGTTTTTGATCCCGACCTTTCCGCACCGTTACCGGCGACGGTGGTACGCGCGGCCCCAATTCTACCTGCCCGCGTTGATTGTGCTGCTCGCAATAATTTTCAGCGCGATCTATTTCGGGATCGTCTCCTCGCAATTGAAGGCGGAGGCCGCGACCTACGATCTGAGCAAGCTCGAACAGATGGAATCGGCCAGCGTGATTCTGGATCGGAATGGAAAAATTTTCGGCCAAATCTACGTCGAGAACCGCGAGACCATCGCCTACGATCAACTGCCGCGCGATTTGGTGAATGCCGTGGTCGCGATGGAAGACAACAAATTTTATCAGCACGGCGGCTACGATCTCTTTGGCATCGTGCGCGCGGCCTCCAAAAACTTTGTCGCCGGCCACGTCCGACAAGGCGCGAGCACGATCACGCAACAATTGGCGCGTAACAGTTTTGCCCTGAAGGAGAGGACCTATCGTCGGAAATTTCTCGAAATCTTTCTCGCCGAACGGATCGAGGAACATTTCGGGAAGCAAAAGATCATGGAGCTTTATTTGAACCGAATTTATTTCGGTGGCGGACTCTATGGCGCGGAGGCAGCCGCGCGCGGTTACTTCGATAAACCGGCGTGCGAGATGTCGCTGGTGGAATGCGCGACTCTGGCCGGCATCATCAAAAGTCCGAATCGGCTTTCACCCTGGTCGGACCGGGCGGCGGCGCGTGAATCACGCAATGTCGCGCTCGGCCGGATGCGCGATCTCGGTTTCATCGATCGCCAGCATTGTGCCGCGGCGCAATCGGAAGATGTCCTCATCGGTAACCGGCAGAATGCGCAGGGACAAACCTACGCAGTCGATTACATCCGGCAGAAGGTGATCGAGGCGGTGGGATGGAACCGTGCGATGAATGAAGGTTTCCGCATTTACACCACAATTGATTCTGATTTGCAAAAAGCGGCCGAGGATTCGTTGCGATCACACCTCGATCGGGCCGAAAAGCATCCTGACTATGGACATCCGACCTATGCGGAATACACCGCGAATTTCCGCAGGGCGCGCCTGGGAAGCAGCCCAGCAGCGGTTCCCGATTATTTGCAGGGCGCTGTAATTGTATTGGATAACGCGACCGGCGGCATGCTCGCGCTGGTGGGCGGCCGCGATTTCGAGCATAACCAATATGATCGCGCGTTGCAGGCCCGGCGTCCGGCAGGGACAGCGATGACGCCGTTTGTTTTCGCAGCCGCTTTTGAGGAGGGAATGTTTCCCGGCTCAGTGGTGGAGGATTCCGCGCTCGACAACCGCGCCGTCATGATCGGCGGGACGACTGGAATTCTCGGTGAATGGGGACCTGAGAGTGCGGAGAACCGCTACGAGGGGCCAATTACCGCGCGCGCGGCACTCTCGAAATCGAAAAATGGCGCGACCGTGCGTCTCGGGATGAACCCTGGAGTCGATAACGTAATCCAGCTTTGTCATAACGCTGGCATGAAATCGCCGCTCCGACCTTATCCGGCGACATTTCTTGGAAGCAGTGAAGTTACTTTGGCGGAATTGGCGCTGGCCTATACTATTTTTCCAAACGGCGGTTGGCGACCCAAGCTGCCGCACGTTCTGGAACGGATCGAAGAAAAGGACGGAACGGTTTGGCACTCGCAACGCGATTATGGCAAACAGAACGTAATCAAGCCCGAGATCGCTTACGAGGTGCACTCGTGTCTGGTTGACGCGCTCGACAACGGGACCGGTAAGGGCGCGCGCACGAACTTCGGTTTGAAGAAAATGGAGGCAGCCGGCAAAACCGGGACTGCTTACGATTTTACCGACGTGCTTTTCGCAGGATACGACAGCGCGATTACCTGCGCAGTCTGGGCCGGGTTCGACAAGCCGCAGAGAATTTTTCGCGGCGCGTTCGGGCGCGACATAGCGCTGCCAGTATGGGTGGATGTGATGAATGCCTCGGCCGAGCATTATCCGCCGAAGGACATTTCGCAGCCGCGTGGCTTGGAGCGAGTGAGCATTTGCGCGAAATCCGGGTTGCTTGCGACCGATAAATGCGCTGAGAAAATCAAAAGGAGTGACGGCGAGCCAGAAGAGAAAACGACTTATCTCGAGCTCGCGACGTCTGACCAGAAACCAACCGAGTCGTGCAATGTCCATGGAGAACTGCACGCCTCGCTCACACGCGATCTGCCGCCGTCGGAATTTCCGCGAGCGGCTCTGGCGGTTGACACGAACGCGGTGACGCCAATTACGCCGAAAGGGCCGACGCTCCTGGCCACGCGCGACCCATATAATTCAGTGCACGCGATGGTTAGTCCGAAGCCTGCGCCTTCGTCATCGCCTGAAGCGGACAAAGCGGCATCGGAAGAAATGCCCGACCCAACGAAACCGGTTTTGAAAGCGATACCGGTGCGCCCCGGGACGGAGGACGCGAGCGCGCCAAGTCCTGCTCCCACCCCGACCGATACGGTAACGACAGTGGTGAAGCCATCCGGGTCACCCGTCGAGGTCCGTCGCGCAATCCCGGTGGCGCGACCAACCCCGCAACCTTCCGAGCCAGAAGTCCGCCGGGCAGAGCCCGTGGACGAAGACGAAAGCAATTAGAATGGCGTCAGTAGACGCGGAAAAATTTCGGCTGGCGGTACTGAATCCAGGCGGGCGCGATCACGAGCAGCATTTTGCGGAGAATCGGAGTGCTGCGCCTAACGAGCATGCGCCGGTGAATTTTCATGCGTATGCGGCGTGCACGCACGGTGCGGTCTTTCGCGAGACCAAGCGGGCGATCGCGAGTGGATGGCCGGTACTGTTGCTCCTGCGTGGCGATTTTCGGGCGAGCGAACGCGCCTTGGCGGAATTGAAAAAATCGAAAAACAAAACTGCGGTGGCTTTAAAGGAAACCGGTGCGCATCAGATCGCGCAACAGTTGAGCGATCCAGCGCGATTCGCTCGCCTTGTGAAAATTGTAGGTGATGCGAATGGCGGCGTTGCGAGCACGCCGGAAGCGGCGGATTTTTTTCGCTCATTTCGAGATGACGAAATTGACTTTATCCCTACGCCCTACCCCATCGAAGACGACAACTGGAATTGGGCAATGGAAAACCGTTCCGGAATCTTTGTGGGCACGCGTGAGTTCGCGGTGCCTTCGCGAAATCATCTCACCGCGCTTCTCGCCGCAAAAAAGTTGAGCGACACGACCAAAGAGCCGGTGACGGTTTTCAATGTCGACCGGCGCCGCGGAGCGAAGCTCATTAGTGAGATCGGCTTTCGAAAAATTCGCGTGCACGAAAAACGGATGAATTATCGCGCCTATTTGGGCGAAGTAGCGCGTCATAAGATTATTTTCCAACTCGATCGCAGCCGCGTTCCAGGGCAAGTGGCAGGTGATGCGTTACTTTGTCGCTCTGTTTGCGTGGGCGGTGATGGCGCGATCGAGCGGATCGCATTTCCCGAAACATGCGGAGAAAAACGGAGCGACGCGGAATTAATCGAAATTGCTGGGCGCTTGCTGACGAATGAGAATGAGCGACGAGCCGTGGCCGAGGGTGCAACCAAAATCGCGAAGGAGAAGCTTTCATTTCGCGCGGGTCGGGAAACGCTCGCGCGTTTCTTTGCCAGCTGCGCTCTGTAACCCCCCCGTCATCCCGAGAGTAGTCGAGGGATCCCGTGGAAGTTACCTTAAAGCTCATGCGGCGGGATCCCTCGACTATTGCTCGGGATGACCGTTCAATCTCTGGTTAACACCCGATCTCGCGCAGGTAAATCTCCTCGAGTCGGCGTGCTTGTTCTGTCTGGCTAAAATTCCTGGCAACGCTTTCCGAAGCCAGACACCCCATCGTCCGGAGGCGATCCGGACTCTTCAAAATCTCGATCAGCCCATCAGCTAACGCGCCATGATCGCGTTCATTTACCAGAATACCGCTAACGTTGTTTTCGACTGCTTCGGGAATTCCACCATGGCGGGTCGCAAAGACCGGCAGCCCGCTCGCCATCGCTTCCAGCATCGAGTTAGGAACGCCTTCCTGATTTCCGTCCCGTCCGGTTTCGCTCGGATGCAGAAAAATGTGCGCGTTATAAAAAAGCTCGCGCAGCTTTTCCTGCGAGACGAAGCCCGCGAAATCAATGGCCTTCGCGAGGTGAAGTTCGCGCGCGAGCGATTGCAATTCGGCGAGTTGCGGTCCTTCGCCGGCAATCGTGAGCCTCGCGGCCGGGAACTCCTTCCGGAATTTGGCAAATGCGCGCAACGTCGTTTTCAATCCTTTTTTTCCAATCAGCCGCCCCGCTTGCAGCAAACGCCACTGGCCGTTGCCCGGAATGCTGCGTTGGCGAAATGGAAATTCACCCACCGGGATTCCAGAACGCGTTTTACCAAGGACAACATTTCCTCCGTCGCGCGTCGATAGACCGGCTTTTGCATGTCCACCAGAACGTCTGCGCCGTGAAACGAAACCAGCGCTGGTTTTTGCCACTGGCGAATCAGCGGCCGCAGCAGCACCGCAATGTGGCCAAAATAAATGTGTAATAATTGTGCGTTGCTTTCAGTGAGCGCGCGCTCAATTGCACGGACTTCCGTCTGTGAAATTCTCCAAGGCCGATCGGCAATCTGTTTGAACCAGATTCGTCGCAGGAAATGGAACGTCGGTTTTCGGATGACGTGAATGTCGCGAAATGGAAAACGCTCCTGGTTTTCCAATTTTTGCGCGACCACCACCGGCCTCACCCGCCTGAGCGCCGTAATCTGCCGGTAGATGTGCAGCATCTCCGGTTTCAGAAAGGTCGCGCAGTACGATGCGACCACGGGGACGTCCGAAGTTCGGTCTTTCAGGAGACTATTAAAAATAAATTTCGAACAGCTTAATGCCGTTCCATTTCCCAGGAACTTCCGGCTTGACCGTCACACTTTGTTGCGCGGTCCCGTAACGAGCGGGTGCCCCCGGGTTCAACATTTGTAGGGGGTTGCCGCCGCGAAGCGCACGCGGGATCACTCCGCCAGCCGCCCGCGGGGGTAGCGGCGGAGGCGGTTTTTGGGGCCCTGTCACTTTCCGCGGAGCAGCCGGCGCTGTGTAAGTCTGGGCGAAGGCGGCGCTGGCGATCACTGTCACTACCGCAATTGCGAATAATTTTTTCATAACGATCCCTCCTCTAACATCGAACTGTCTTGCCCGGTTTCATCCTCCGGTTCAATTATATTTCGATGGACTACCTTGAAAAGGCCGCACGTGTGCTCGAAATCGAGATTTTTGAGCTGCAAAGATTGCGTCAACGTCTCGGCAAAAGTTTTGGCGACGCAATCGAACTGCTGAAAGCGACGGTTGATGCCCGCGGAAAAATCGTCGTGCTCGGGGTCGGAAAATCGGGTCATATCGGCGGCAAAATTGCCGCCACTCTTACCAGCACCGGTTCGCCCGCCGTCGTGCTCGATTCGCTCAACGCTTTGCATGGCGATCTCGGAATGGTGGCAGACGGTGACGCGGTTCTGGCCCTGAGCGCGAGCGGCGAGACTGAGGAAATGCTGCGGATTTTGCCGGCGATCGCGCGCTTTCAAGTGAAAATCATCGCGATTTGCGGCGACGCCAATTCCACTCTGGCGAAAAACGCGCACGTCTTTCTCGATGTGAACATCGAACAGGAAGCATGTCCGCTGAACCTGGCGCCGACCTCGAGCACGACGGTGATGTTGGCGCTGGGTGATGCGCTCGCGATGGTGCTGCTGGAGGCGCGCGGATTTCAAAAGGAAGACTTCGCCAAATTTCATCCGGCCGGTATGGTTGGGCGAAGTTTGCTTATGCGCGTGCATCAGGTGATGCGACCGCGCGATGCGCTCGCGCTGGTCCCATCGGACGCCCGGATTCGCGACGTGCTGAAATCGATGACGGCGGTGCGCGCCGGCGCAGCCGTGATCGCCGATGCCGACGGCAAACTACTCGGCATTTTTACCCATGGCGATTTCGCCCGGCATTTTCAAAACGACTCGAAAGTAGGCGAGCGTTTGGTGGCGGATTTGATGACGTTGAATCCGGTAAGCGTGCACAAGGACAAACTGGCCGTCGAAGTTCTCAATCTTCTGGAAAGCCATCGCATCGATGATCTCGTCGTCGTTGACGACAACAACGCGCCGGTCGGCATTGTTGATTCGCAGGATCTGA
Source organism: Verrucomicrobiota bacterium (assembly GCA_003219095.1). Taxonomy (GTDB): domain Bacteria; phylum Verrucomicrobiota; class Verrucomicrobiia; order Chthoniobacterales; family UBA10450; genus AV69. The sequence continues at coordinate 1,611 of QHPM01000170.1, read as the reverse complement.
CGCGGCTGAAATTGCTGTAAATCATCCTCCTGCTCATAATCGTAATCGAAACATGAGTGCTCGAGCATGAGCATGAGCATGAGCATGAATATTTCCGGCCGAGTTGCGCGAGGGAATTCCCCGTGTAACGTCCGCGCTCCCGTTTTAACGATTCAACGCTTTAACGAATTTCCCCCAATGGCCGCGGCAAACGATCTCCGAAAAGGGATGGCAATTAAATATAATGGCAACACTGCCATTGTGCTGGAAGTGCATCATCGCACACCGGGAAATTTGCGGGCGTTCGTGCAGGCCATCATTCGCTACATCAATACCGGCAAAAGCGCTGACGTACGTTTTGGTTCCACCGACAAAGTCGAGCTGGTCGATATTAATCGCGTCACCCTCGAGTTCAGTTACAAGGACCATAACGGATTTCATTTCATGGATCCGGAAACGTACGAAACGGTGACGTTGCAGAATAATTTGCTCGGCGACGCCAAAGATTTCCTGGTGGAAAACTTGCCGGTGCAAGTCCTCTACGCCCAAGGCAAAGCGGTGCAGGTGGAATTGCCGGCATCGGTCAGCCTGAAAGTGATCGAGTCGGCCGAGGGCGTCCGCGGTGATACCGCCAGCAACGTGACCAAGCCGGCGAAACTCGAGACCGGCAAAACTATTAACGTCCCGCTTTTCATCAAAGAAGGCGAAACCATCAAGATCGATACCCGCACCGGCGCCTATATGGGCCGCGCGTAGGTTTTTAGTGGAGGAGTGCACGGACGATCCTGGCGATACTTCGTCGAACCGGTAATTGTAGGGCAACCGCTCCCGGTTGCTTTGGTGATGGATCGGCAGGCGACACGCCTGCTCTACAAATCGAAGATTGCGCCGGCTAATCTTTCCTGATTCAAATCCGCCCTTATCCGCGTAGCCTGCGGTTTTAATTCATGCCCTATCGCAGGTCATCCGCTCAACGTCATCGTCGAAAACGGCCGCGCGTAAAAACCATGCGCTACGTCGTGCCGACGAGGCGGCGCGCATCGCATCATCCGATGCCACTGACAGTGCCGACGCGCTGGGTGAAAAATATCATCGCACTCTTTTTGCTGCCGTGGTGCGCAATTCTTACCCAGACATTTTTTACCGCTTTCACCCGGGCGACAATTCACCAGCAACTCTGGGCCGGCGCGGAATTTTGGTTTTTTACCCTCGGCGCGGTGCTTTGGTTGATCGCATTTTTTGGTTTGCCCCGACCAGTCATTATCTACGTTTTCGGCCACGAGCTGACGCATGTGCTCTGGGTTTGGTTAATGGGCGGACGGGTAAGCAAGTTTCGAGTCAGCGGCGAGGGCGGTCACATCGTGACCAATCGGACAAATTTTTTGATCGCGCTCGCCCCTTATTTTTTTCCGCTTTACAGCGTGCTTGCGATCGCAGTCTACGGGATCGCGAGTTTATTCTTCAATGTCGCGCCCTACGGCCAACTGCTCTACGCCATTCTGGGCATTACCTGGGCCTTTCATCTCACTTTCACCTGTTGGATGATTCCCAAAAACCAGACCGATCTGAGCGATCACGGAACCTTTTTTTCCCTGGTTTTCATTTACGTGTTGAACCTCGTGCTCTTGAGTG
>QHPM01000169.1:14855-16411 GCA_003219095.1 Verrucomicrobiota bacterium | reverse complement strand
TGCATCCGCCGTAATGAACGCGCCGAGATAGCGATCCGGCTTTTCGCCGTCGCTTAGAATCATCGTCGCGATACTGGTTGTGCCGAAGCCTTCAAGGGTCGTCGCCTGTTGCTTAAAATCCAAATAATCCGGATAAGCCACGCCGTTATCGTGATCACTGCTGATTTTCGGAAAATACTCACTGACGTAGAGAACCCGGTCCTGATCCTGAATGTAGGGCCAGGGCTTAAGCAGAAGCGCATTAATTACCGAAAACGTCGTGGTCGACGCGCCGATGCCGAGCGCAAGCGCCAATCCGGCGATAATTGTAAATGCCGGTGTTTTGACCAGCATTCGCGCGCCGAAACGGAGATCAGCCATCATATCCGGTCATCCTGAGCGCAGCGGAGCGAAGTCGAAGGATCCCGCCGCGTTACCCTTAAGGTTTTGCCGCGGGATGTCTCGTCGTCGCTCGACATAACGATGAATTCGTTATGCCGCGATGCGATTGTCTTCCACCACGCGACCGTCGAACAAATGCACCGTACGATCGGCATGCTGCGCGAAGCGCGCGTCGTGCGTTACCATGCAAATGGTCGCGCCGCCGGCATGCAATTCTTTCAACAGATCCATTACCGCTTCGCCATTGCGCGAATCGAGGTTTCCGGTCGGTTCATCCGCCAATAAAATCGCGGGTTTACCGGCAAGCGCGCGCGCGACTGCAACACGTTGCTGCTGTCCACCGCTCAGTTGACTCGGCAAATGTTTGGCCCGATGGCCCATCCCGACCCGCTCCAGCGCCTGCGTAACCGCACTCTTGCGATCGCCCGCGCTCATCCCGCGATAAGTCAGCGGCAGCTCCACATTTTCGTAAACGGTGAGATCGCCGATCAAATTGAAGCTTTGGAAAATGAAACCGATCTCGCGATTGCGAATTCGCGCGCGATCGGGAAAGGAAAGATTGGCGACTTCCGACCCTTTCAGCGCGTAACTGCCGCCGCTTGGAGTATCGAGCAGGCCGAGGATCGAGAGCAACGTCGATTTTCCGCAACCCGAAGGCCCGGCGATGGAAACATATTCGCCATCCCGAATATCGAGGTGAATGCCAGAGAGAGCATGCGTTTCCACTTCGTCGGTGAGAAAAACTTTCGTCACGTCGTGTAAATGAATAAGAGGTTTGGATCCGTTGTTCATGGTTTGATTTTGATTGCTGATTTCTGAATGCTGATTCAATTCAACCGAATTCGTTCGTGGGCATCCCACGCGCTGGTATCGGAGAGAATGACTTGATCGCCGGGTTGCAGGCCATTGACGATCTCGATAGAGTTGACCGAGCTGCGGCCTAGTTTGACCGGCGTCCGCAGCGCCTCACTGCTTCCGGAAACAAGTTTGAAAATTCCGACGGTGTTGTTTTCCTGACCAAACGCAGGTCGACCGACATAAATCACATCGTCCAACCGCTCCAGCTCGATCGTACCATCAATCGTTAGATCCGGGCGCGCCCCCCGCGGCAGTTCGCCGTCAAGCTGCGCATCTACTTTGACCGTTCCCTGCTCGACCGCAGGATCAACCCGCGT
>QHPM01000169.1:5013-14800 GCA_003219095.1 Verrucomicrobiota bacterium | reverse complement strand
AATTTCCGCTTTCAATTTCGTTGGATCGGCCACACGCGCGAGATTGTCACCGATCTTCACCCGCTGCCCCACATCCACCGGCATCTGTTGCAGCACGCCGTTCATCCCGGCCTTCACGTGCAACGCTTCCACCTGATCGAGCTTTAACTGCGCGGCTGCTTTCACCTGATCCACTTCAGCTTGCTTCGCTGCCAATTGCGGTTCGATCGAATCGCGGGCAAAAGTCAGACGCTTCTGTTCAATCGCGTCCCGGTTCGCCAGCTCCCCTGCTTTCACTTGCGCAGTCTTGTATTGCAGCTCGGCCACCAAACCGTTTTTCTTCAGCTGTTCGTTCGTTTCACTTTCCATCCGCGCCTGCTCATATTCCGAATGCACCCGCGCAGTGGTTGATTCCTGATCGAGTAAATCGCGTTGCAGCTTCGCCTGAAGCGTCGTGAACTCCGCTTCCGCCGCTTTCAATTTCGATTCCGCATCGTGCGCAGCTTGCTCCAACTCTGGACTCGATAATTCCAAAATCACCGTGTCCGCCTTCACCTGGGTCCCAGGACGAACGACAATTTTTTCTACCCGGCCTTCCGTGTTTGCCGGAACCCAGCGAATCTCCTCCGGGACGAGCGTGCCAAGACCGCGCACTTCGCGCACCATCGGTCCGCGTTTCACGGTATCGATCCATACCGTCGAGCGATCGACGCTCGGGACCGCCGGTTTCAAATGCGACAGTGCGACCGTGATTGCGATCAACGCCAGCGCGCCGCCGGACGCGAACAAGATCCGGCGGCGACGTTTCCGTTTGGCAATGTGGGGACGCGCGATGTCCATCCCTGAGCTTACCGGTGAAAATCCAGCCGGTCGCACAATTGTCTCTTCCGCTTGCGCCTCTTTCTGTCGCATCATCTCCAAATTAAAGATTGTTCATTGCGCGCAGAAAATCTGCGAGCGCCTGCATGTTGTTCAGAATTGGAATCGCCGCCGTGATAACGATCGCGACGAACGCGACCGCTTCGAGGCGGAATTCGTTGCGCGCTTCATGTCGAAAATATTCGCTGCTGATATTGCGGAACGATGAAAACCTTGGCCGAAGGCAGCCACTCCGATAACTCGGCAGCGTTACAGTATGATAATTGCAATCGATGGACGGAAACGCGTTTTTCTGCGAAACGTCCACTCGCTTGCTCAATTTTTTTTGTTCAACTGGCGGTTTCATTTCTTTGTCCTTTCCCTTGAGATGCGTTTGGCATCGGCATCGGATTCAAAAAATAATTTGTGTCCCCGCCTGCTATTGCAATGCCCGTGCCAGCTAGCCAACAAGAGTTATAAGTGCCTAGTGATTGGCGACTTGTCGTTGTAGATCCAACCAGGAGAGTGGGCGGCTGGATTCGGTTGTGGGAAAATGTCGTCCCGATTTTGGAACGACTTTTTGCCCGTCATCCCGAGCGAAGTCGAGGGATCCCCTGGAAGTTACCGTTAAGCTCCCGCAACAGGATCCCTCGGCTTGCGCTCGGGATGACTAGCTGGGCAAGCGCAACAATGCTTCGGCCCCGCTCGCGCCAACGCGATTCGCCAGCGTCAATGAGCCGCCGTGCGCTTCCGCGATTTGGCGCGAAAGAGCGAGGCCAATTCCAGACCCGCCGGGTTTGGTTGTGAAAAACGGAACGAATAAATTTGTCGGATTCATAATCCCCTCGCCCTCATCGCGCACAAAAATTTCCACGCCTTCCTCCACTTCCTTCCAGCCGATTGTCACTGCGCCGCGGGTTGGAAGCGACGCCTCAGCCGCGTTGTACAGCAAATTAATCAGCGCTTGCTCCACCTGTCCCGCATCGGCGCGAATCGAAATCACGGGACCGCCTTGCATTTGCACTGGTAATCGCGTTTCCAAATTCGCCGCCCGATTCACTACTTCGCCAACATCCATCTGCTCTTTTAGCGGCGGTGGCAATCGCGCCAGCCGTGCGTACGCTTCCATGAAGCGACTAAGCGCGTCCGCCCGGGTAGCGATGACGTTCAACCCGCTGCGCGCATCCTCGTGCCAATCCGTCGGCAACGGATCGCGTCGCAACAAATTTTCCAAACTTCCAGCGACCGATTTGATTGGAGCGAGTGAGTTATTCAGCTCGTGACCAAGGACACGGACCAATCGTTGCCAGGCGATGCGCTCTTCTTCGCGCAGAGTGCGGCTCAGATCCGTCAGCACGAGTAACTCATAAGGCAAACCGTGCTCGCGAAAGGTGCTGCGTCGCACGCCCCAGCGTCCGGTCGCACCCGGAAAGGCGAGGGTGAGCGGCGCATCTTCGTTCGCCTCCAGACAGACATGTTCCGGATCAAAGGTGAAAACAGCGACATCGATCTCGGCCATGATCGTGCGCAAAAGTGCGGTGGCCTCGAAAGCGCCGAGACGTTGCACACGCAAGGTTTCGCCCAATTCGTTGACTTCGAGCAACGCTTCCCCCAGGGCATCGCTCTCGCGTGCACCCCGTGCCCGGATCGAGTAATCGCCCTCACGCAAGGCCGCGAGTAAGTTCGTGACTGTCTGCCAGGGCCGGATGGCGTGCTCGCGCATGCTCACGATATAACCAAAGGCGAATCCACTGATCACGAGCGTGAGCGTCCATTGCACTTTGGCGCTGTACTCACCAAACCAAAGCAAAGAGAGCGCGATCAACGCTGCCGGCGCAACCGCCCCTATTGTTAGCCAGGTGAGGCGATCTTCGTGCGAAATCCGATGCCGCGGTTTGCGCCGCTCATTCATATTGTAGCCGCGGCTCTGCGAGCCGCGTTTTTCTCGCGCCTCATAGAGGCGCGGCTACAAAAATAAACACGAATTCATAGACCATATTGCTGCAACCGCCGGTAAAATGCGCTGCGACTCAATCCCAGTGCTTCCGCCGCCTGCCTGGCATTTCCGCCGGCGCGGGCCAGCGCCTTCTTGATTAAGTACGCTTCGACTTCCTCCAAGCTCATCTCTTCCAACCCCCGCGCATCGCCGCCTCCGGTCGAGAGTCCGAGATCGCGCGATTTAATTTGCGAACCGGTCGACATCAAGACGGCACGTTCGATCACGTGATCCAGCTATGCGCAAAAAATTGTTCGCCAGCGCCATGATGTCCTCCTTGCGATCGCGCAAAGCCGGCAAGCCGATCTCAATCGTGTTTAAGCGAAAGAGCAAATCCTGCCGAAACTTTCCGGCAGCGACTTCATCACGCAGGTTCGAGTTCGTCGCCGAAATAATGCGCACATTCGCGTGCAGAGTTTTTGAAGAACCAACGCGTTCGAACTCGCCAGTCTCGATCACGCGCAAAAGTTTCGCCTGCAAGTTGAGCGGAATGTTTGCGATTTCGTCCATGAATAATGTGCTTTCGTCCGCCAGTTCGAATCGGCCGGCGCGATCCGTTTTCGCGTCGGTGAATGCCCCTTTAACGTGACCAAACAATTCGCTTTCGAAAATCGTTTCCGATAGTCCGCCCATGTTGACCGTAATCATGCTGTGCGACGCGCGCGGCGAGAGCGCGTGCAGTGCCTGCGCGATCAATCCTTTTCCGGTGCCGTTTTCTCCCGTGATCAAAATGTTCGCGTCCGATGGCGCCACCCGCGAAATCATTTCCAAGACCGGACGCATGGACGGCGATTCCGCGATCAACTTCGGCGCACCACCACGGAGTAGTTGATTAGCCGCTTCCAGCTTGCGTCCTTTGCGCAGCGCACCCGCCAGCTCGATTTGCGTGCGCACGATCGAAAGTAATCGCTCGTTGTCCCACGGCTTCGGCACGAAATCACGCGCCCCGCGTTTCATCGCTTCCACCGCCAGATCAATGGTCGCCCACGCCGTCATCACCACAATGGGAAGAGTGCTGTCAATTTCCTGAAGCTTCGGAATGACTTCCAGGCCTTCTTGTCCAGAGGTGGTGTCGCGCGTATAATTCAAATCCATCATCAAAAGCGCGTAATCTTTTTTCTCCAGCGCATTAAAAATTCCCGCGAGCGAAGTAACCGCATCGGTCTGGTGCCCCGCCCCCTTGAGCAAAATACGCAACGCCTCCAACACATCGGGCTGATCATCGGCAATCAAAATTCTAGCCACGGGTTAACTGTGAACCGCGTTTCAGGTGCGGTGTCAATTGTTGCTTGCCAAATCGCGATGCCACCAGAACCAAAATTTGATTATGTCCGGCAGGTCTACCTTGTTACTTTCCCCGGGCCTGGATTAGCTGTGTTTCCCCAAATTTTTCTCTGACTACTACTCATGCCAAGTAATCCACGCCGCATTTCACTACTTACGGCCACCTGCATCGTGATCGCGAACATGATCGGCACCGGCATTTTCACCAGCCTTGGATTTCAGGTTGGCGATTTGCCCAGTGGATTCGCAATTATTGCGGTCTGGACCGTGGGGGGAATTTGCGCGATGTGCGGCGCACTTTCCTATGCCGAACTGGCGGCGGCCTTACCACGTTCGGGCGGGGAATATCATTTTCTGCGCGAGATTTATCATCCGTCACTCGGCTTTCTCGCGGGCTGGATCTCGGCCACGGTTGGCTTCTCCGCACCCGTCGCGATCGCCGCGATGCCATTCGGCACTTATCTCGCTGAAATTTTTCCCGCCATAAATCCGTTGGCCGCGGCAATGACGACAGTCTGGATCGTAACCTTCGTTTTGCTTTGCGATCTGCGACTCGGCAGCGCTTTTCAAATCGGGTCCACCGTTTTGAAAGTCCTGCTCATCGCTGTGCTCATCGGTGCGGGATTCTACATTAACAAAGCACAGCCGATTTCATTTCTGCCGATCAAAAACGATGGCGCGCTAATCGTGAGCGCGCCCTTCGCGATCGGTCTTTACTGGGTGATGTACGCTTACTCAGGCTGGAATGCTTCAACCTACATCACCGGCGAAATTCGCAATCCACGCCGGAACGTTCCGCTTTCGCTGGTACTCGGGACATTCATCGTAATCGTGCTCTACGTGTGTGTGAATGCGGTCTTTCTCCGAACGACGCCCGCCGCCGAAATGATCGGCAAACAACAGGTCGCGCTCATTGCCAGCACCCACATTTTCGGTCCGACCGGTGGCAAAGTGATGGCCGCGTTTATTTGTCTCGGATTGATTTCTACCGTCAGCGCGATGATGTGGATCGGTCCACGCGTAACCGCGGTGATGGGCGAAGATCTCGGAATCCTAAAGCGGCTGTCGCGGCGAACCTCGCGCGGAATCCCGGTGAACGCGATCCTGGCGCAATTTGTCATCGTCAATGTGATGCTACTACGCGCAACCTTTCAATCAGTGGTGAACTACGTGCAGTTCAGTCTCACCCTTTGTTCCGCGCTCACCGTGCTGGGAGTTTTTATATTGCGCTGGCGGCGCCCGGAATTAGAAAGGCCGTATCGAACCTGGGGATATCCGGTCACCCCATTGATTTTTCTCGCGATCAGCGTCTGGATGCTTTGCCACTTGCTCGCGGAGCAATCGACGCGCCTGCCGTCGTTGCTCGGTCTGGTAACTGCTGCATTTGGGCTAATTATTTATTTTATCTCAACAAAAACTGCGACCAGCGCCGTCTAACAAGAAATGAAATGTCGCGTTTTCACGGCGCTGTTCATCCTGAGCGCTTCGGCGTTTGCCCAAAATGCTCCGACTCTTGATGAGACTGCGCATTTTCTTGCGGGCATGCCGGTAACAGGCGTACTCGAGCCGCTCACTCATGATCCGGCCTGGCAGGAACATGCCCAGGCCATGAACGAGGCGTGGACGAGAAAAGAACAGCAACAGATTTGGCCGATCCGCCAATGGATGCAGGCGAATGCGCCGCAGTATCACCGCAGCAACGACACCGTCTTCTACATGTTTAGCGGGCCCGATTTCTTGTATGCCAGCATCTTTTTCCCGCTGTCGAGCAATTACGTCCTCGCCGGGCTCGAACCAATCGGGAATGTCCCGGATTTGACCCAGGTTCCACCCGAAGCGCTGCAGGCTGATTTAATTTCGCTGCGCAATTCCATGAATTCGATTTTGAGATTTCAATATTTTATCACCAAAGAAATGCGGACTGACCTCGGTCGCGGAAATGTCAGCGGAACCTTGCCGATCCTCTACGTTTTTCTTGCGCGGCTCGGTTACACCATTGTTGACGTGACACACGTGAGCACTCCGGCCGAGGGCGTAAAGATTGCCTTTAGTGGCGGCGAACAAGCGCAAACGCTTTATTATTTCAAAACCGATTTATCCGGCGGAAACAGCGCCTTTCTTCGCTGGTGTGCCGCGCGCGGCCCCGGACTCAGCTTGCTCAAAGCAGCTTCCTTCCTCATGCACGGTGATGGATTCTCCGGCGTGCGCAATTTTCTCGTGCAAAACAGTCGCGTCATCATTCAGGACGATTCGGGGATTCCGCTGCGCGATTTCCCGAAAGGATGGAAAGTGAACTGCTACGGTCGTTACGTTCCGCACAAAGACGAGTTCCAAAAATATTATCAGCCCGATCTCGCCGCGCTCGTCGGCCAGAACGAAACACCACTCGGTTTTGCCTTCGGCTATCATTGGCAAAAAGAGGACGGCCTCCTTATGCTGGCCACGCGCGAAGCCTTACCGGCCCTCCCGGCCGAGGAGCAACCGCAAAAAGTGCGCGGCCGAAGATGAGTATTCCTAATCGTTAGCAACCACCTGCGCGCGCGGCTTAGCTAGCTCAACCTCGTCGCTCACTTTTTGCAGTCCGGCGGTAAGTTTCTCGATCTGTTTTTGCTGATTCGCAACGAGTCCTTTGAGCTCCTGTATCGCGCGAGCTTGTGCCTCCACCTTGCACTGTTCCGCAGTGGCTTTTCGATGCTCTTTTAGGAACTCATTTAGTAGCATGGCGTTCACTGCTTCATAGCGGACGGTAAATGCCTCACCGTTTTCATCGTAAACCACTAACTCGGGAGCTATCTTCTCTACTTCTTCAGCTACTAACCCAAACTGCGGAGTAGAATCCGGATCAATTGCCTTTTTATAGCGGAAGGTGACTGGATTAAGCGCCAGAATAGCTTCGCTCGCTTTATCCATAGGCCTTATCGCTCGCTTGAATCGCGCCGAGGAAGTGGCTACGCCCAGCTTGCCTGCGGACGTTATTACTACCTGTCTCCCAGTCACGGCCACACCGGAAATACCGGCAACGAATGTCGAACTCTGCGTTCCTTGCGTGCCAATGCGGATAGTTTTGGCCTCACCGGCCACGCCCACGACATTGGCACCGATATCGATGTTGTTACTACCGCTGGTGAGATTGTTGCCGGCTAAGCTACCTACAGCGACATTGCTGTTACCGGTGGCGTTGATGAGAGCAAAGTGTCCATAGGCCGTATTGTTGCTCCCAGAAACGTTAGTAGTGAGCGCGCCGTAGCCGAAGGCGGTGTTGGAACTACCTGTCTTGTTGCTTTCGAGCGTGAAGTAACCAAAGCCTGCGTTTCCGTCGCCGCTCGTGTTACTTGAGAGAGCCTGGTAGCCAGTGGCCGTATTTCCAAAACCGGTGCTGTTGTTCATCAACGCCTCAAAACCAACGGCCGTACCACTGTCATCGTTGTAGTGGGACAGAGCGTTGTATCCCACCGCCGTGTTACCGCTGCCACTCTGATCATTGAGGAGTGCATTCGCACCCATCGCTGTGTTGTTGCCTCCAGTTCTGTTGCCAAACAGGGCACTGGCGCCAGTGGCGGTATTATTGTCTGCCGCATTGAAGTACAATGCGTCGTACCCGGTCGCCGTGTTATTGCTGTTGGTGGTGGTCGTAAAGAGCGTGAAGGCCCCGAGGGCCGTATTGTTCTGACCCGTTGTTAGGTTGCGCAGAGCTTCGTCGCTAAGTGCAACATTATTCCCGGGCTTACAAAAAGTGTCGCATGTCTGCGCGAAACCTTGCTGCCCAGATGCGACAAAGACGATACCGACAACAATCACACCTAATCGAGTTCTCATCTGATTCTTCTCCGGCCCAGGTGATTGACCCTGTCGTACAGGTCTGAAAGAGGCGGGGAGGTCCTCCCAGGCGTTAAAGCGTCGCCGCCAGATTCAGATTGTCCGGTTATTCCGCCGTGACGTGGTAAGAAAGTCACAATATTCGCGAGGTCGAAACGCTCTAGTTGCCGGTAACCAGGAGTGGGGCAGGTCCAATGGCGGTGACAGCAGCGGTTACTTTTTGCATCTGCGTCGCCTGTTGTTGAACCTGACTCGTCAGTCTTTCGATCGCCTGCTGCTGTTGCGCGACAGCCCTTTCGAGGGATTCTTCCTTGCGCATTTCTTGTGACACCTTCTCGTGTTCTTTCAGAAACTCGTTGAGCAACATCGCATTCACCGCTTCGTAGCGAACGGTGTAAGGTTTGCCTTGTTTATCGTGGATCACCAGGTCGGGTGCCACCTTCTCCACCTGCTCGGCGATTAGTCCGAACTGAGGCACACCACTGGAATCGACCTCCTGCTTGTAACGGAACGTGACAGGTTTGAGCTTCAGGAGAGCTTCACTCGCACTATCCATCGGTTTAACATCATCCTTAAACCGCGCTGAGGATTGCATCGTGCCAAGATGCCCGCTGTTATCGATGAAAACGGGGAGGCCGCTGGCGCCGTCAACAGTTTGTCCATAGATATGGGCGATAAACGTGGCGCTTGATATCAACGGGGAGGACACCTCGGTGCCGATACGGATTGTGTTAGCTTCCCCGGCACTACCGACGTTGCCAATGTCGATGTTCTTACCACCGGTGGTAAGATTTGCACCAGCTTGAAAGCCCAAAGCGATGTTATTACTGCCGGTCGTGTTGTTTCGGAGCGCGAAAGCACCATTTGCCGTATTAGACTGGCCGTTGCTCTTATTACTTGAGAGAGCTTGAAAACCCGTGGCCGTGTTGTTGGAGGCGATGTTGTTTAAAAGCGCGCCAACACCGATCGCTGTATTCTGCGTCCCAGTCCTGTTAGTGAACAGAGCTTGAAAACCCGTGGCCGTGTTGTTGGAAGCCGTGTTGTTTAAAAGCGCAGCCTCACCGGTGGCTGTATTGTTGGAGCCGGCTTGGTTGAGCTCGAGTGCAAAAGAGCCCACTGCCGTGTTGTCGCTGCCGTTCGCGTTGTGACCAAGCGCGCCGTGGCCAGTCGCGGTGTTGTCGTTGCCAATTTGGTTCCCGCTGAGCGCGCCAGACCCCGTGGCCGTGTTATCGCTTCCTCCCATGTTGGTTACGAGCGCATCAAACCCCACCGCCGTATTATTTCCGCCGCCGACGCCGCCGGCGGGGGTGAAATTATTTGCGAGCGCTTGAGAACCAACTGCCGTGTTAAAGTTCCCGCTTTGGTCGCCATTAAGGGCGTTAAAACCTATTGCGGTGTTTTCGATGCCGTTGGTGATATGGGCGAGCGCACCAGTGCCTTCCGAGGTGTTGTCGCCGGGTCCACCCCCATCCGCTGCCAAACTCTGCGGAGCTGAAGCTGAAAGTGCATACCAGGCGAGGGCAAACCCCATCAAAGGGGAGCAGATAAGTATCGATACCGTTTTCATTTTTCATTTCCTTTCATCATATTTCTGCCCTTTTTTATGGTTCTTGGGCTTGTTATTGTTCCTTCACTCGGATAAACAACAAACAGGGTTAAAACCGATCATCGGACGTCGAAGTGTTTTCTTGGTAAGTTTTCTTGGTGAAGCGCCATGAATGGGCAGTCAGCATCGGATAATCCCGCGATGGCGGGAGGAGTGGAAATGCGTCAGGCGCAGCAGGTGACGCAGCTACTGGCTGATTGGAGCGAGGGAGACGAAGCTGCTTTGGAAAAACTCACTCCTCTCGTTTA
>QHPM01000169.1:0-4995 GCA_003219095.1 Verrucomicrobiota bacterium | reverse complement strand
CCTGGTGGACCAGACTACGCCCAGCTTTGCCAATCGTTCTCATTTCTTTGCCGTGGCGGCGACGGCCATGCGCCAGATCCTCGTTAACCATGCCAAAGCGCAGCAGCGCCAAAAGCGCGGCGGCGGCGCGAGCAAAGTGGACCTGGACACGGCCGCGCTGATCTCGCCGGAACAAACGAAAACGGTACTAGACGTTGATGAAGCCTTAGAGCGGCTGGCGCATTTGGATTCCAGAAAGGCCCAGGTCGTCGAGCTTAAGTACTTTGGGGGGCTTAATCAGGACGAGATCGCTCATGTGCTCAAGATCTCAATTGTCACGGTGCGGCGGGACTGGGTTTTTGCCAGGGCGTGGCTGCATACTGAATTGCGCAGCGCCGGCTGAATGAATTAAACTCGTACTTGCCCGTAAAAAACGGGTCGAACATGACGCGGCTGCAAACAATCGAAGAGACGTTTCACGCCGCGCTCGAATGCGAGCCGAATCGACTGAGTAGCTTTCTTGATACGAGATGCGCTGGCGATACAGCCTTGCGCACTAAAGTCGAAGCGTTGTTAGCCTCGCATCGGAAAGAGGAAACTTCTGTCGAAATTTCAATCGCAGCTTGTGCCGCCAACATTCTTGAGAGCGAACAACTTGGTCCGCTAGTCGGTGAAACGATTGGCCACTATCGAATTCTGAAGCCCATTGGCGCTGGCGGCATGGGTGAGGTGTATCTCGCCTCAGACATAAACGCAGGGCGAACTGCCGCGCTCAAAGTCCTGCCCGCGCATCTGGGCAGCAATATGGAGCGTCTAAGACGATTTGAGCAGGAAGCACGTGCCGTAGCCGGCCTGAACCACCCAAACATAATGACGATCTACGAGGTGGGTGCTGACGACTCCCGTCGCTACATCGCCAGCGAACTGATCGAAGGCGAAACACTGCATGAACGTCTTGCCCGTGGACGCGTGGAAATTCGCGAGGCGATTGAAATTGCCATCCAGGTCGCCACTGCGCTGGCCGCCGCTCACTCCGCCGGCGTCGTGCACCGCGATATTAAACCGCAGAACATCATGCTGCGTCCTGATGGCTACGTGAAAGTGCTCGACTTTGGCATTGCCAAGCTGGCCGAACGAGAAGTGTTGCCAAGCGTGCCAGAAGACGAAGCGTTAAAGTTAGTTGAAACAAATGCCGGCTCGATCCTTGGGACCGTTAGTTACATGTCGCCGGAGCAGGCGCGCGGCGCGCACGTTGATAAGCGGACTGATATCTGGAGCCTCGGAGTCGTGCTTTATCAAATGATAACCGGCCGTGCGCCATTCACCGGAGACATACTAGGAGAGGTCATGTCTTCAATCGTAGAGAAGGAGCCACTACCACTGGCGCGATACCTGGAGCGCGTTCCGTCGGAGCTTGAGCAAATCGTCACCAAGGCTCTGCAAAAGAATGCTGAGGAGAGATTTCAAAGTGCAAACGAATTGCTGGCGGCGCTCAAGCACCTCCGTCAAAAATTGGAACTGGCTGCCGAGCTGGACCAATCGTCAACCAGAGATTCGTCGGCACGCTGGATCCAATCGCCCATTGCGGCGGTAGTTGCAGCGTTGATTGTCACCCTGGCAGCGGTGCTTGTCGTTTCCTGGCTGCGAAATTCGCCGACAACAACCGTACCTCAAAAAAGCGTTGCAGTTCTGCCGTTCGAGAACCTCAGCGACGACAAGACAAACTCTTACTTTGCCGACGGGATGCAGGATGAAATCCTGAGCGACCTGGCGAAAGTCGGCGACCTGAAAGTGGTTAGCCGCACTTCGGTGATGCAATACAAAAGCGGTGCCGCGCGTAATCTGCGTGAAATCGGCCAGCAACTAGGCGTTGCGCACGTGGTTGAAGGGAGCGTTGAGCGCTCCGGCACGCATGTACGCATCAATGCCCAGTTGTTCGATGCGCGGAGCGATCACCGTGTTTGGGGTCAAACTTACGACCGCGAACTGTCCGACATCTTTGCCATTCAAAGCGAGATTGCAAAGAGCATTGCTGATCAGCTGCAGGCAAAGCTTTCGCCAGATGAAAGGAAAGCCATCGAACGTCCGCCGACGAGCGACGTTACCGCATTCGATCTCTACACGCGCGCTAAAAATATTCAGTTAACCACCACTATCAGAAGCACTGAGAAAACGGATCTGCTCAACGTGGTCGATCTGCTGAATCAGGCGGTAGCACGAGACGCCGCGTTTTTCGATGCCTATTGCCAGCTCGCCTATGCTCATGACATCCTTTATTTCGCGGGTTACGACCACACCCCCGCACAACTGGCCCTGGCAGAAGCAGCCGTTCACACAGCGTTCCGCTTGCGTCCCGAAGCTGGTGAGGCGCATCTCGCAAGGGCACGCAACCTTTACTATGGATACCTCGAGTATGACGGCGCTTTGGCCGAGTTGGAAGCTGCTCGCCAGAGTCTGCCCAACAATGCCCGAATTTTCGAGTTGATGGGTTACATTCTCAGGCGGCAAGGCCGCTGGAACGAGTCCACAGAAAACCTTGAGAGAGCAATTCAGCTCGACCCGCGCAACGTTTTCATGCTGCAACAAATCGGCTTGAGCTACGATTATCTCCGGCGCTACGCGGACGAGAAGCTAATGCTGGATCGGGTATTGGCGATTGTGCCGAACGACACGGAGACACAAGCAGCACGAGCATGGATTGAGTTTAACTGGCACGCCGATACCAAACCGTTGCATGAACTGATAGCTTCACTCCAAGCGACAAATCCTGCCTTGTTGCCAACGATAGGGGATGCCTGGCTCAGCTTTGGGCTAGCCGAACGCGACGCCACCGCAGCAAAAGATGCCTTAAACAGGTTCGGCGAAAACAAGCCCCACCTAAGCTCAGACAACGTTCCTTTGACTCGTCTGTTTGTAGAAGGCCTCATCGCCCGCATGACGAAAGATGATGCCAAAGCGCGGTCACTATTCACCGCCGCGCGGACGGAACAGGAAAACGCGGTGCAAACTCAACCAAATTACGGCCCAGCCCTGTGCGTCCTCGGTTTGATCGATGCAGGTTTGGGACGGAGAGAGGAAGCCTTCCGAGAAGGCCGACGCGCAGTTGAACTGCTGCCTGTTGAGAAGGATTCACTCAACGGCGCTGCCCTAATTAAGTATCTGGCGATAATCGCCGCTTGGGTCGGCGACAACGATCTGGCTTGCGAAGAGCTTGCTACAGCCATTCGTTACCCAGGCTGTCTTAGCTACGGCCACTTGAAGCTACTGCCATTTTGGGATCCGTTGCGCAGCGATCCGCGCTTTGAAAAAATCGTCGCCTCGCTGGCGCCGAAACAATAGAGCGCCTTTTCACTTTTCCGGAACCGCCAGGCTTCCTCGGGAGATGTTAGGACGCGATACAGCTCGGCTTCCGAGCAGACCGCCCATCCACCCGGCCTTAGCGGGGCAATCGACCGAGCAGCAACCGCAAAAAGCGCGCATCCGAAAATGAGCCGCCGTTGGCTTGTCGCACCACGATGAGCTGGAGCGAAGGAATAACGAAAAGGCGTTGTCCCTCCGAGCCGATGCAGGCAACCAGATCGCCCGGCGCGTCGCGGCAAAGACAGGCATCGCGCCAATCCTGGCTTTGCCATTTCGGAATCAGCATCTGCTCGACGTCGGACTCACGCCCGTTGAAAGCAGTGCTATTGTTCCACCATCCGAGCGAAAAGGCGCGATTGGCCATAGTTCCGCGCCAGCATTGCTGGAGGGAATTTCGTGAGATAACGGGCGAGCCATTTGCCAAAACAAGCTGGCCGAGTTTCGCCCACTGTCTTGCACTCAGAATCCAGCCCGTAGCAAGTAGAGGGTTGCCGGCGCGATCGGCCAGATAACGTTGCGGCCCAAGGCCCAGGCGATGCAAAACCCGGCGCTCCAGATAATGAGTCGGCGAATCACCGCGCAATTTTTCCTTTAACACTTGATGGAAAACCTGAAGCGCGGCTGGTCCGTAAATAAAGGCCTTTCCCGGCTCCGCCACCATCCGTGCGCGCATGGCGGCAGCATCACGGTCTCCTGATTGCGTTTCATGCAGGAAAAACTGCGGCTCGAGTCCGGAATCAAAATCCAGCAATTGCCGGAGCATTACTTGCGATTTTCGCGAATCACTTCGCCAATTCGTGACGGTATCGGCGACTCGTTCATCGAGATTGAGCAAGCCATCTTCTGCCGCGGCCAGCGCCGCCAGATCCCAAAACGCTTTCGTGCCGCTGTAAATTTTGTGGGGTGTTTTCGCGTTCTGTTCCAATAGCGTTCGCCCATCTTGAATTGCCAGAAAGGAGACGCCGCGATGCCGCGCAGAATATTCAGCCGCCGTCCTTACCGCGGCTGGGTCGAGCGAAGTAATTGCGCTAGCCGAACCCGCTAACGAAAGTAAGATTAGGGCAGCGAACTCAAGGCGTTGTCGGCAGACGGGTTGAGGCCTGGGCCAGGACATAGCGCCAGCCAGACGGAGTCCGAACATAGGTGTCGCTAAACCAAAGCTTATAGTCGAATGCTTTGCCATCTTCAGTTCCCTTGGCCCATAAAAGCGCGGTGACCACTGCGGTATCGCCCCAGACCCGCACTTTGCGGGCGCTATCCTCCTGATGTTCGTAAACCATGCGTTTGCTCCGCGCTTCGTCGAGCAAATCAGTTCTGGTGTACGTTTTTCCAAGACCCGTTACCAAAACAAAGTCATCTGCCAAAATGCGATCCATCGTTGCGGCATCGTTCTGCTTCACCGCGGCCTGGTATTCGATATCGAGCGCCGCTACCGCCTTCTCGTCATCTGCCGAAGATCCCGCCTGAGTAGTCGGTTGCATCGCTATCAGTATCCAAATTGTAAGCGCCAAAGCGCGCGTGACGTTTTTCATTGAGAATGGCACCCTGCCAGTCTGTGGATCTCGCTCACGTGCTTTCCCTCGCCATCAACAATCATCCCTCAACGATCAACCTCCTCGGCTTTCGTCCTTCTTCGGCGTCATGCAGGTCCACCCA
>QHPM01000168.1 GCA_003219095.1 Verrucomicrobiota bacterium | reverse complement strand
CTGACTCTCGATACGGTCGACAAGCCAAATCTTCAGCTCATCATGTATCCGGGCAAGCTGGCTTTGGCGAAAAAGAACGGCTCAGCGAAAGTCGCGCCGGAAGCCGCGGATGATGCCGATACCGAGAATGACGGTTTGAGCGGTCAGGACGAGGACTCGAAAGAGCCCACGATCGACCCGGAACGGGACGAAACAATCAGCATTTTATCCGATCTGATTCGGCTGGAGCGGGGACCAAAAACAGCTAGCACCAATCACTGAGTAGCCTTGGCGGCGGACGGTTGATGCGGCTCGACGAAGTCTCGCTCTACAGGGCGTACTTGCGTGAGCCCGCCCTCTCCGAAAGTAAAGCTACATCTTCCGGCGGAACCTGAAATCAGTGCCACCAGGGATCTAGATAGCGGGGATCGTATTGCGGTTGAAATCTCGGACCCACCGGCCGGCCAAACCACGGCTGCGTTCCTCGCCCCGATCGAGGACCGTAAGGATCGGACCCGATCGCCCGCGGCGTTCTGCCGAAAACTGTAACCGGTGTTCCAACTTCGACCGCACGGAAGAACGCAATCGCCAATTGTTCGGGCATCCGCACGCAGCCGTGCGATGCTGGATAACCGGGGAGATACCCCGCGTGCATTCCGTCAGCTTCATGGAAGCGCATGAAGTACCGCATCGGCGCGGGCATGAACTTGTCACCGCGCGGCACTTTCATGTCGACATCAGCGTCGGCGACAATGGTGTTGCCATTCGCGTCCACGATCTTGCCGTAGATGCTTGAGTAATGATTCGTCTCTTTCTCAACAACCTTGAACGCGCCGGTTTGTGTAAGATGTCCATAGCGCCCGCTGGAGATTGGTGATTCGAGAACTAGACCCCGTCCGCGAATCAGGAATGCGGTTTGTTGTTGAAGATCGATCTCAACGCGAAACGGATTTTCAACTTGTGCGCTCGCTGATGCGAGCGATAGCAACAAAATCGACCCGCCTACGCCAAAGGCTACGGCGCGGCAGGCAATTCCCCCAATAATCCTCACATCTACTTCAACCCGGGCGAGCGAGAAAAGTCTCAGCGGCAATCGCCGAAAGATGAGAGGTAATCAGACGGCGATCGGCGCTTTGATCGAAGGGTGCGGGTTGTAATCGAGAAGGGTAAAATCCTCGAAGCCAAAGTCCTCAATTCGGGTGATTGCCGGATTTAATTGCATACGTGGCAGAGGCCGGCACTCACGCCTTAGCTGCTCGCGCGCCTGTTCGAGGTGATTCTGGTACAGATGGAGGTCGCCGAAAGTATGGACAAAGTCTCCCGGGTGAAGGTCGCACACTTGCGCGATCATCATGGTAAGCAACGAGTAGCTCGCAATGTTGAACGGCACTCCGAGAAATAAGTCGGCGCTGCGCTGATAAAGCTGACAACTAAGTTCGCCGTCGTTGACGTGGAATTGGAAAAGCACGTGACACGGCGGCAAAGCCATTTGGTCTATCTCGGCGGGGTTCCATGCATTAACGATCAATCGTCTGCTAGATGGGTTTTCTCTGATCTCAGAGATTATTTTGTCGATCTGATCGATGCGGATTCCGTTTCCTCCGTGCCAATCGCGCCACTGGGCGCCGTAAACCCGGCCAAGATTTCCGTTTTCATCTGCCCATTCGTTCCAGATGGTGACGCCATGCTCGTTCAGATAGCGAACGTTGGTCTCGCCGCGCAAAAACCAAAGCAACTCGTAGATGATCGATCTGAGATGGAGTTTTTTCGTCGTCAGTAGCGGAAACCCCGCGCCGCCGGGACGCAAATCGAATCGCGCTTGCGCGCCGAAGATCGATAATGTCCCGGTTCCGGTCCGATCGCTGCGCGCTACTCCTTCCTCGAGGACGAGGCGAAGAAGATCGTGATATTGCCGCACTCTTAGACGGTAGTGAAAATTGTCGCCAGCTTCCAGCCGATGTTTCGATCATTCATCGGCGCGCCGCTGACCCGCCGATTATGTAGTCCTACGTCGCTCTTCTTCCAACTCGGTCTTGCGTTCGTTCAATGTCTGCAAGCGCAGCTTCCAGCGATGGAGCTGAATGCTAAGCTGGTTGATGTAACCGGTCACTTCAGTGCGCTGCGATTCGTTCTCTTTCAACTTGCGTTGCAGGTCCGTGAGTTCCGTTGGCGCGGTCGGGCTTGGGGTCGCCGACTGCACTGGAACAAGCGTCGGGTTACCGCAGCGCTGGCAGTTCAGAGTCATTCCAGCAGCCGCCGCATTGACCACAAGCGGACTGGCGCAGTGCTGGCACTTGAAGAGAAGGTCCCCTGCTTCGTTTCTTGCCTGCGGACGAACAGGGTTCATCATTTAGTGACTGAGCAGAGCGTATACCAAGCAGGGTGACGAGCTGACGCAGCGATCCGATCCTACGCGGAAATTTCGCGTCAATTTGGCGCGTTCTAGCAAAGCAGCGGTCTTTCCGCTTAGGATGTAACTGATTATTGAAAAGATACTTACGCAGCGTTTTGACTAGTTGGAACAGACGCTGCTGAATGCTTTCGGAGGACTGTACACAAATGGCTAAAGTTTTAGGAATTGATCTGGGCACGACGAACTCGTGCATGGCGACGATGGAGGGCGGCGATCCCGTCGTTTTGGAGAACAGCGAAGGCGCCCGCACGACCCCTTCGGTGGTTGCATTTACGAAAAACGGTGAGCGTCTCGTCGGCCAAGCGGCAAAGCGCCAGGCAGTGACCAATTCGCAAAACACGATCTTCTCGATCAAGCGGTTCATGGGCCGCAAGTTCGATGAGGTGCACGAAGAACAAAAGCGCGTGCCCTACAAGATCGTGAAGGCGGCAAATGGCGATGCCCACGTGCAAGTGGAAGTGGACGGACAGAAGAAGACTTTTTCTCCACCGGAAATTTCGGCGATGATCTTGTCGAAGTTGAAAGCCGACGCCGAAGCGAAGCTCGGCGAAAAAATCACGCAGGCGGTCATTACAGTGCCGGCGTATTTCAACGACTCACAGCGCAACGCGACGAAAGACGCGGGCAAGATCGCGGGTCTGGAAGTTTTGCGCATCATCAACGAACCGACAGCGGCATCGCTCGCGTACGGCCTCGACAAGAAGAAGGACGAAAAGATTGCCGTTTACGACCTGGGTGGCGGCACGTTCGATATTTCTGTTCTCGAAATCGGCGACGGCGTTTTCGAAGTGAAGGCGACCAACGGCGACACCCACCTTGGTGGCGACGATTGGGACGCGCGCATCATGGATTGGATCGTGAACGAATTTAAGAAAGAAAGCGGCATCGACCTAACGAGACAGCCGGACGCGATTCAGCGCATCAAGGAGGAAGCGGAGAAGGCGAAGATCGCGCTTTCGTCTACACAGGAATATGAAATTAATCTCCCGTTCATTACGGCGGACGCGAGTGGGCCGAAACATATTCAGAAGAAGCTAACGCGTTCGAAACTCGAGCAGCTCTGCGATGATCTGTTCCAACGAACGATACCGCCGGTGAAGGCGTGTCTGAAAGACGCGCAACTGACGGAGAAAGAAATCAACGAACTGGTGCTCGTGGGCGGTATGACGCGCATGCCGAAGGTCGTCGAGATCGCGCGCAACCTTATTGGGAAAGAGCCGCACAAAGGTGTTAACCCCGATGAAGTCGTTGCCATTGGCGCGGCCATTCAGGGCGGCGTGCTCAGGGGCGACGTCAAAGACGTGCTGCTTCTCGATGTGACCCCGCTGACGCTTGCGATTGAAACCGCGGGCGGTGTGGCGACCCCGATGATTCCGCGCAACACCACGATCCCGACGCGTAAATCGCAGATCTTCTCGACTTACAGCGACAATCAGCCGGGCGTGGAAATTAAAGTCCTCCAAGGCGAGCGGCCGCTTTCGCGTGACAACAAAACGCTCGGCACGTTCCATCTTGATGGAATTCCGCCGGCGCCGCGCGGCGTTCCGCAAATTGAGGTGACGTTCGACATCGATGCCAACGGCATTCTGCACGTCTCGGCGAAAGATTTGGGTACGGGCAAGGAACAAAAGATTTCCATCACCGGCAGCTCTGGACTTTCGAAAGAAGAGATCGAGAAGATGCAGCGTGAAGCCGAAGCCCACGCCGAAGAGGACAAGAAGGCGAAGGAAGCGATCGAGATCAAGAACAATGCCGACAACCTCGCTTATCAATGCGAGAAGCAGTTGAAAGATCTCGGCGACAAAATCTCCGGCGACAAGAAGAAGCAAGTGGAAGACGCCATTGCAGCCGTGCGCGAAGCGATCAACCAGAACGATACCGACGCGATGAAACGTGCCTACGATGATCTGCAGAACAAATTCCAGGAAGTCAGCGCCGAACTTTACAAGCAAGCGTCAGCCGGAGCTGGCGCGCAAGCCGGACCGCAACCAGGCCCGGAGGCGCAGCCGCGTCCGGATGCCGAACAGGGCGCCGGGGCTCGTGGCGGCAATGGCGACGTTGTCGATGCAGAGTTTGAAGTAGTTGACGAAGACAAGAAGAGATAACAACGAATTTGTCGGCGGTAGCTCGCTAACTCCCGAGCTACTGCCGGCAGCAACCCTAAGTAAAACAAAGGAGTGAAGAAAAAAATTATGGCATCAGTTAACGTCAGACCGCTTGGAGATCGGGTGCTAGTGCAGCCGATTGAAGAGACGGAAACAAAAAAGGGCGGTATCATTATCCCTGATACCGCGAAGGAAAAACCGCAGGAAGGCAAAGTCGTCGCTCTTGGCACCGGTAAAATCGACGACAACGGCAAGAAAGTCGATTTCACCGTAAAGTCGGGAGACAAAGTGTTGATCTCGAAGTACGGCGGCACCGAAATCAAGATCGACGGCGAAACTTACCTGATCATGCGGGAGGACGATATCCTCGGCATCATCGGCTGATTGTCGATCAACCAACAACCACCAACTATCAACATAGAATATGGCAGCTAAACAATTACAATTTGATGAAAGTGCGCGGCATGCATTGCTGCGTGGCATCGAGAAACTGGCGCGGGCCGTCAAGGCCACGCTCGGACCGAGCGGTCGCAACGTGATTCTCGATAAGAAATTCGGTAGCCCGACGATTACGAAGGACGGCGTCACGGTCGCGAAAGAGATCGAGCTGGAAGATCCCTATGAAAATATGGGTGCTCAGCTCGTGCGCGAAGTGGCCTCGAAAACTTCAGACATCGCCGGCGATGGCACGACGACCGCGACTGTCCTGGCAGAGTCCATCTACAAGGAAGGTCTGCGAAATGTGACCGCGGGGGCGAATCCTACTTCGCTACAGCGCGGAATCATGAAAGCGGTCGATGCAATCGTCGAGGAGCTGAAGAAAATCTCCAAGAAAGTCAGCGATCGGACCGAGATCGCGCAGGTCGCGACGGTTTCAGCTAACTGGGACAAGACGATCGGCGAGATCATTGCCGACGCGATGGATAAAGTGGGCAAGGACGGAACTATTACCGTCGAAGAAGCCAAGTCGATCGAGACTACCCTGGACGTAGTGGAGGGTATGCAGTTCGACAAAGGTTATCTGTCGCCCTACTTCGTCACCAACGCGGAAGCGATGGAAGCCGCCCTGGAGAATCCTTACATCCTCATTCACGAGAAGAAAATCTCGAGCTTAAAGGACATGCTTCCGTTACTTGAGAAAGTAGCGAAAGCTGGCCGTCCGCTCCTGATCATCGCAGAAGATGTGGAAGGCGAAGCGCTCGCCACCCTCGTCGTGAATAAGCTCCGCGGGACCCTGCAGGTTTGCGCGGTCAAAGCTCCCGGCTTCGGCGATCGTCGCAAGGCGATGCTGGAAGATATCGCGGTGCTGACCGGCGGTCGCTGCATCACGGAAGATCTCGGGATCAAGCTCGAGAACGTGAAGCTCGATGAGCTTGGCAAAGCCAAGCGCGTTACCATCGACAAGGAAAACACCACCATTGTCGAAGGCGAAGGCAAACAGGCCGACATTCAGGCCCGGGTAAATCAGATTCGTCGCCAGATCGAAGAGACGACGAGCGATTATGATCGCGAAAAACTCCAGGAACGTCTGGCGAAACTCGCCGGCGGCGTGGCCGTGATCAACGTCGGTGCAGCCACCGAGACCGAGATGAAAGAGAAGAAAGCTCGCGTGGAAGATGCATTGCACGCTACCCGCGCGGCGGTCGAGGAAGGCATTGTGCCCGGCGGTGGCGTTGCGTTCATTCGCGCGCAGAAAGCGCTGGAGAATGTCAAAGGCCTCGAGGCCGATGAGAAGGTGGGCGTGCAAATTGTGCGTCGCGCCATCGAAGAGCCGACCCGTCAGCTGGCCGATAATGCCGGTGCGGAAGGCGCGCTCATCGTCGAGGAAGTAAAGAAGCGCAAAGGCAACGAAGGGTACAACGTCGCAACCGGGGAATACGAAGGCCTGGTCAAAGCCGGCGTCGTTGATCCGACGAAGGTCACGCGCAGTGCGTTGCAAAACGCCGCCTCGATCTCGGGCTTGTTGCTCACCACCGAAGCCATCGTCACCGAGCTCCCGGAGAAGGAAAAAACTCCTCCGATGCCGGGCGGCGGAATGGGTGGCATGGGCGGCATGGATTACTAAGCCGAAACAAAGGTCGACAACTAAAATTCAACAGCAGCCGGACTCGCAAGGGTCCGGCTGTTTTGCTTTTCGGATCAATCCTTAGACAAAATCCAACCTTTGGCGGCGTCATTCACGAGTGATCATGAATGGCCATCGCGATCTAATGGACTTGATCTCGGCAGTTCAAACACTTTGGATGAAGTGATCGAGCGTCACACCAAAGCAATGGGTGGTCGTGCCGCCATCGAAGCGATCCAATCGATTGAATTCGATCTTCATATCACCGATCCGAAGTTTGAAGTGGACGGCACTTACTTCGCCGCGCGCCCTGGCAAGATGAGGATTGATGTCAACGCTGGTGGCGAGCACGTCTTTACGGAAGCGTTTGACGGCCAGAAAGGGTGGCAATGGGAAGGGAAAGGAAGTGCGCAAAAGGCGGCGACAGAAACAGCGACCGCAGCGCTCCGGCATGGCGTTGAGTTACCGGGAAAATTGTTTGGCTTGCATGAGTTGAAAGCACGTGGGCATCGGATCGAGCTCGACGGACGAGAAAGGATTGACGGCATCAGTTATTACGTTCTGCGGTTAACGCTGAACGACGGCTACTGCACGACATTATATGTCGATCCAAAAACCTGGTTAATCACCCGTCGACGCGATGTTCGGCCGTTGCATGTGGATGTCGATCCAACCCCGATGACAATCGAACAGCATAACTCCGATTTTCGGACTGTAGCCGGAGTGCAATTGGCGTTCGCATCGAGCGAAACCGATCTCCAAAGCGGAAAAGTACTCGAAAGCGCGGTGGTCAGAAGTGTGAAAATTAATCCGCCACTCGCTCCATCCATCTTCGAGGGGCTCTAGAGCATGAGGTAATCACCAGCCCGTCTCTCGGCTAAATGCCTAAAGGAGGCTAAAGTTAACAATACTTTTTTGGCGTCGGTTCACGTGTTTAACGGGCGAAAATATCTTCGGGTCGCTGACCATAGTT
>QHPM01000167.1:3714-11599 GCA_003219095.1 Verrucomicrobiota bacterium | reverse complement strand
AATCGATTTTTGGTAAAGCGATCTTATCGATGGAATAACGGTAAACGTGAACCAACCGCGGCTCGCGCTCGATCGTTTTTCCCTGACGCGCGAGTTTGTAAAGTGGAACGCCGGCGTGTTTGATCGCGGAGACCATCGGCGGGGTTTGATAAAAATCGCCGCGGAATTTTTCAAACGCGGCGCGAACCATTTTCTCTTCGAAGACCGGCACTTCGCGTTGTTCGATGGTTTCGCCCTCCTTGTCCTGCGTGCTCGTCGTCACTCCGAGCATAATCGCGCCGCAATATTCCTTGTCCTCGGCCATGAGCAGGTCTTGAATTTTTGTGCCGCGTCCGAGGGTGAGCAGGAGCAGACCGGTCGCGATCGGATCGAGGGTACCGCAATGGCCGACCTTCCTGATTTGCAAACGCCGCCGCACCAGCGCGACGACATCGTGCGACGTCATTCCCGCGGCCTTGTCCACCAGCAGAACGCCGTCAGGTGTTGCGCTCGATGGCTGCACAAGCTTGTTCCACGATTTTTTTCTCCACTTCCAGCAGCGTCCCCCGAACGCGCGCCCCGGCCGCGAGGACATGGCCGCCCCCGCCAAACTCCTTGCAAATCGCGCAGACATCGACTGCTTCATTTTTC
Source organism: Verrucomicrobiota bacterium (assembly GCA_003219095.1). Classification (GTDB taxonomy): domain Bacteria; phylum Verrucomicrobiota; class Verrucomicrobiia; order Chthoniobacterales; family UBA10450; genus AV69. The sequence goes on along the minus strand of QHPM01000167.1, from coordinate 10,969 downwards.
GAGCGCATGCTGACGCGCACTTTTCCGTCGGTCAGTTCCTCGAAGAAAATTGCCACGATCACACCGCGAATGGCGCGCAAATGATCGATCAACCCTTCGTTGTCTTCCGGAAGCACGCCAAGCGCCAGGGCGGACGCCTGGCTCAAGCTGAACCACGCTAGTTTTCCCTCGCATCCGAACCGCATGGTGCCCAATAGGTCGCGCAGCAATTCGATGCGCCGTCGTGGAAAATTCTCGTAGAGCAACTGGCTGGTTCGTCCAACGTCCACGCCACGACGAACCAGTTCGGCCGCAATCTCGAAGGTGCGCACGGTCGTATTTGAATACTGAAACGAACCAGTGTCGGTCGAGATCGCCGCGTAAAGATTTTCCGCGATCGCCGGCGTAATCGGAAATTTTTGGTTCGTTAGGAATTCAAAAAGAATTTGGCCGGTCGCAGGCGCAGTCGGATCGATGTAAACAAGGTCGCCGTAACGCGGATTACTCGGATGATGATCGATTTTGCACTGCGGTATCGAGCGCAATTGCGACATCAAAATCTTCCGGCGTGCTCGGGGGATGGGTCAACAGTTCGGCCCGCGGTAGGAAATTATATTTCTCCAGCATTCCATCCTCATTCCAGGCCCTGACTTCTTTGCCGAGTTCTTTCAGCGACAATGTCAATGCCAGCGTGCTCCCGAGTGCGTCTCCATCCGGGCGCACGTGACTCAGCACCGCGAATTTGCGATGCTCGCGCAAGGCACGACCAATTTCGGCAAACCTGGCGTCGCGCTCGTTCACGCTTTGCTTTCGCGGGCCGAATCGATCTCCTGCATGATTTCAATGACGCGCGCGCCGCGCTCGATCGAATCATCCAGATGGAAAACAAGATGAGGGGTGTATTTCAAAACCACGTGTTTGGCCAGGGCAGATTGCAAGGCGGCGCGATGCGCCTCGAGCTGATTGATTACGCTCGCGCCCGCGGTCCCAAGGACACTGACGAAGACATGTGCGTTTTTCAGATCGGAGGTGACGTCCACCTGATTGATGGTCACCAGGCCCTTCTCGAATTTCATTTCGCGCGTGATGATTCCACTGAGCTCGCGTTTGAGCACTTCATTTACGCGCAATAATCGATGTTTCATAAACTCGTTAAAGCGTTGAATCGTTTAAGCGATGAAGGGTAAGCGATCGATTTTAACGCTCCAACGGCTTTACCCTTCAACGTTCAGTTACAACTTCTGCGCGATCTGCTCGAGCACGTAACACTCGATAATGTCGCCCACCTGGTATTCGCTAAAATCTCCCAGCTTAATTCCGCATTCGAGTCCCGAGCGCACCTCTTTGACGTCATCCTGGAACCGCCGCAAGGTCGCGAGCCCGCCATCGTAAACCGGCTGACGACGTCGCAGGACACGCGCGCGCGCCGTCCGTGCAATGCGCCCGTCGGTAACGAGACATCCAGCCACGATTCCTCTGGTTAATTGGAAAACTTGTTTCACCTCGGCGTGGCCAATGACCGATTCGCGATGTTCCGGATCGAGCAAGCCCGCCATCGCTTCTTTGATCTGATCGAGCAGCTCGTAAATAATCGAGTAAAGTTTGACCTGCACGCCTTCGTGTTTCGCCGCGGTTACTGCCATGTTTTCCACTTTGACATTGAAACCAACAACGACGGCGTTGGACGCGCTCGCGAGCAAAATGTCGTTTTCCGAGATCGGGCCGACACCGGCGTGGATAATTTCGAGGTCAACTTTCTTACTCTCGATTTGATTGAGCGCACCCGTTAGTGCTTCCAACGAACCTTGGACGTCGGTTTTCAAGACGATGCGCAAAACCTTTTTGCCGTCGGCCGCTTCCAATAACGTTTCGAGAGTCGCGCGTTGCGGTGTCGCCAATTTGCCGGCCCGCTTCGAGTCCAGCCGTTCTTCGCTCAGCTGTTTGGCTTCCCGCTCCGAATCCATCACCAGCAGTTCGTCACCCGCATTGGGCAATCCAATGAATCCCAGAATTCTCACCGGCGTCGACGGTCCTGCCGCTTTCACCGGCTGACCGCGATCATCGATTAACGATTTCACCTTGCCGCTGTAATCGCCGCAAATAAAAGCGTCGCCTACTCGCAGGGTGCCCATCTGGACAATGACGGTCGCAGTCGGTCCGCGGCCCGCTTCCACTTGTGCTTCGATCACAGTGCCGCGCGGTTTCGCAGTCGGCGATGCCTTCAGCTCCATCACCTCTGCCTGCAGTGTCATCATCTCGAGAAGTTGATCGATGTTGGTTCCTTTCGTCGCGGAAACAGAAACCGTAATCGTTTCCCCGCCCCAATCTTCCGGCGTCAGCTCGCGTTCTTGAAGTTGCTTCTTCACCCGATCGATGTTGGCTGAAGCAAGATCGATTTTGTTTATCGCGACCAGGATTTTGACGTGCGGGGCCGCTTTAGCGTGATTGATCGCTTCAATCGTTTGTGGCATCAACCCGTCATCGGCTGCCACCACCAGCACCACGATGTCGGTGACCGATGCACCGCGCGCGCGCATGGCGGTGAATGCGGCATGACCCGGCGTATCAAGAAAAGTAATCGGCTGGCCTTTGTATTCCACGCGATAGGCGCCGATGTGTTGGGTAATCCCACCCGCTTCGCCCGCGGCTACCCGGGTTTTGCGGATCGCATCCATTAACGACGTCTTCCCGTGGTCGACATGGCCCATGAAGGTAATGATGGGCGCGCGGGGCTTGAGCTCCTCCTCTTTCGCCGGCTCCGGAGGCGGCGGAGCAACGATAACCTTTTCTTCCTTGTGAACGCCGCCGCCTTTTTCACGGCGCTCTTTTTCCAGAACGAATCCGTGCCGCTCCGCAATCTTTGTCGCCACATCGGGTTCGATTGTCTGGTTGGCGTTAACGAAGGTGTTGAAATCGACCATCAGCTCCTTAATCAGCTGGAAATTTTTCACTCCCAGCTGCGTCGCCAGCTCTTTCACAATAATGGGCGGCTTGATCGTGATGACATTCTTCGGTTCTTCCTCGATCGGAGGAGCCACTTCCGCGGCCTGCCCATCAGTTGATGAAACAGAGGCAGCTTCGGTAACCGGCGCGGGCGGCGGAGGCGGTGATTCAACCGCCGCGGCCGGCGCGACCGGGCCGGTTTTCGCCATCAGTTTCGAAATCGGCGGCAAAAATGTTGTTCTGACCTTTGGGACGCCGTCTGCGGATTTCGCTTTCGGTTTATCGATCAACGAAACCGATTCCACCTTGCTCACCGGCTTAGGTTTTTCCTCGGTTTTCTCTGGGGGCGCCACAGGCATCCGCGCGGGCGCGTCTTTCTCCTTTGCCGGAGCGGTAGCGCGCGCCGGTTTTTCCGCGCCCTTTGCTTTCGATTCTTTACCTTTAAGCGGCGTCTCTTTGTGAGGAACAGTCTTCACCGGTTTGCGCGCAGTCGTTGCTGCTTTGCGCGCCGGCGATTTCGTCGTGCTTTTCGTTGCCATCTTGTTCCTCAAAATTTTTGCTCATGGCCCTGAGCTCCTCAGCGGAGAGCCATGATTACTGAGCGGGTTCCGGTTCCTTCACCGCTTCGTGGATTTCGCGAGCTTTCGCTTCGTCGATTCCCAAAACATCTACCAAATCCTGCACGTCGGCGTCACGCAATCCCTCGAGATTGGTGAATCCTGACTTCACTAGCGTCGTCGCCTGTTCTTCGCTGATTGGCAATGCGGCCGACAAGGCCTGCGCCGCCTGGGCCACCTTTTGCTCGACCGCCGTGGTAGCTGAAGTGTCCTTTTGGATGTTGATTTCCCAGCCGGTTAATCGCGAAGTCAGGCGCGCATTCTGACCTTTCTTTCCAATTGCGAGGGAAAGCTGATCTTCGTCCACCGCGATCGTCACACTCTTCTTTTCGGTGTCGAAGGTCAGATTTTTCACCTTCGCCGGCTTTAATGCTTCGAGCACAAATTCCTTTGGGTCCGAACTCCAACGAATGATGTCCACCTTCTCGTTGTTAAGCTCGCGCACGATATTTTTTACCCGCGATCCCCGCATCCCTACGCATGCGCCGACGGGATCGACTTTTTCGTTCGCGCTCCAGACTGCGATCTTCGTCCGATAACCCGCTTCCCGCGCGATCCCGCGGATCTCGACCGTGCCATCGGCAATCTCGCTCACCTCGAGCTCGAACAAACGTCGCACAAAATTCGGATGACTGCGGGAGACGATGATCTCCGGGCCGCGAATTCCATTGTCCACCGCTACCACGTAAGCTCGTAGTCGGTCGCCAACATTGTAGTCTTCTACAACAACCCGTTCCCGTTGCGGCATGATCGCTTCGAATTTTCCGAGATCGAGAATGACATCCGAACGATCGAAACGGCGCACCGTTCCGCTCACGATTTCGCCAGCGCGGTCCTTGAACTCCTCGTAAATCATTTCCTTCTCGACCTGGCGAATGCGCTGCATCATCGCTTGCTTGGCCGTTTGCGCAGCGATGCGCCCGAAATTCTTTGGCGTCACTTCCGCTTCAAGGATGTCGCCTACTTTCGCGTCCGGCTTGATTCGACGGGCCGCTGTTTCCGAAATTTCATCCTGCGGATTCGTCACCTTGTCCGCCACGATCAAATTGGCGAGGGCGCGAATCTCACCGGTCTTCGGGTTAATATCGATGCGCAGTTCCCGCGAAGCGCTCACGCTTTTCTTGGAGGCGGACAGCAATGCATTCGAGACGGCTTCGAGCAAAATCTCGCGCTTAATTCCGCGCTCGCGCTCGAGGTAATCCAGCATTGCTATAAATTCCGCGTTCATAAAAACAGCTCAAGCCGCGAGACAAAAAAGAGTGGGACACCAGCTCCCACTCCAACGCCGCGCGGACTAGAGTTAGTTAATTTAATTTACTCTGGCTTTTCGTCAAGATGACCGCTTGAGGAAGGGCCGGGGAATGCATGGTCTGGAAACGCCCGCTCTCGCAGAGCCTCGACTCTCTATTGCACGCCCCATTGCCGGTCATCTCGAGCGTAAGTCGAGGGATCCCGAGGAAGTTACCTTAAAGTTTCGCAACGGGATCCCTCTTCTCCGCGCGGGATGACGAAAATGCCCGCTTCGCCTTGATCGTTCGCCGTTTGCCGATCAACCTTTCGCCATGGTAACTGAACGACCCGGACGGCGAACCTGGCGAAAGATTTTTCTCGCCCGCTGGTGGCAACGCCGTCGGACCCACATCGTGCTATTGGTCTGGGCGGCAATTTACCTGCCCGGTCTGGGCTCGCTCGAGATTCGCGGGGAAGAAGGCCGGCGCATTTTACCGGCAGTCACGATGCTGCAAACCGGCAATTACCTTGTGCCGCATGTTGGAAGCGAGCCCTACTTTCGTAAACCACCACTGGTCAACTGGATCGTGGCCGCTTCCTTCAAGCTCAGCGGAGTTCGCAGCGAATGGACGGCGCGTCTTCCCTCAGCCCTCGCGGTTTTGGCGGTCGCGCTCACTTTCGTTACGCGCGGGCGGCGCGCGCTTGGGACAACGGGATCGCTGCTGGCGTCGATGATCTGGCTGGTTAACGCCGGGAACATTGAAAAGGGCCGCCTCATCGAAATTGAAGCCATCTACGTCTCGTTAACTGCGCTGGCCTTTATTTTTTGGATCGCGGCTTATCGCGCGGAGGAAACAGGTCGGCGGCTATGGTTGGTGCCGGCAATTTTTCTCGGGCTGGCCATGCTGACGAAAGGTCCGCTTCCGCATTTACTCTTTTTCTACGGGCCGGTGGTCGCATTGCTCTGGAGCGATCGCAAGCTTGCACTCCTCGCAACCCGCGACCATTTCATCGCGCTCGCCATCATGTTCGGAATGTTCGCGGCCTGGGCGCTGCCGGCGCTTTTGCTCTCGGATTCGGCGCGCGTCGCGCAGGTTTGGTCGCGACAATACACCGGCCGGGTTTCCGGCAGCGGTTTCCAAGTTTCTTCCTGGATCATGAACATTCCACGCGGTCTTGTTTATTTCCTGCCGTGGTTGCCGCTCGCGCTTCTTCAATTCGATGAGCCAGCGGAATTGCGTCGCCGCCATTTTGCGCTTTTGATCGGCATCGCTGTGCCGTTTGTGCTCGTGAATGTGATTCCGGGCGCATTGCCGCGGTTCGCCATGCCTGCACTCGGTCCAACCGCATGGTGGTTCGGCGAATTGTTGGCGCACGAAAATCTGCATTGGCCGCGTTGGCTCCCCGGCAAACCGTATCCTCCGCGTTTGCGTAACAAGATTGTCGTCATCGTCGTCGGAATCGGTTGCGTTGTGCTTTTGGCTTACGGCCTGATTGCAATCCCGCGTTTGCGCAAACACGAAAAGGTTCGCCAACACGCCCGGCAAATCGACGGCATCATTCCGGCAAGCGTTCCGCTCTACGCCGTCAATCCAAAATACCAGCCGTATTTGTTTTATGTCCACGCGCCCATTCGCTACGTCAGCACGATCGAGCAACTGCCGCCGGATACGAAATTTTTCCTGGTGCAGCCCGACAATGAAAACGAGGCGCAGACGACGAGGCGTTGGTTGCCGAACAGGCCCCAACTGGTCTTGCGCATTGTCGATTATCGCGAGCACGAGGCGATTCTTTTTTCTGTTCCATCCCCCCGCTGATCGCGGTTGACAAGGAGCGGCAAAGGCCTCTGGTTAAAGATGAAATCGTTAGCCTGCTAACGATCTTCCGCATCTCATGAAAAAATTCGATGCCGAGACCTTTGGGCCTCTTCTCGGCGGTACCGCCAGGGCCTGGAGGATGAAGCTCGATCAGAGACTCAAGCCGATGGGCCTGAGCCAGGCAAAGTGGCGCACTTTACTTCACCTTTTTCGGGCGCCCGAACCGCTGACCCAATCGCAGGTTGCGGAACGCACTGGCATTGAAGAGCCGACGCTGGTGAGTTTGCTTCATCGCCTGGAAAAAGAAGGGTGGGTCGTGCGCAAGAGTTCAGCGCGAGATCGCCGATGCAAAACCGTGCATTTGCAACCTCGGACCCAGCGCGTGATCAATCGAATTAATGCGGCCGCGCTAAAGCTGCGTCACGAGTTGATTAAAGATATCCCCAACCGCGACATGGAGGTTTGCATGCGGGTGCTGAACCATGTGCGCGAACGGATCGATCGCGCGCCCGGCACAAATGGAAACAGACGGAGACACAAATGAGCACGCTGGCTGACGTTAATACCGCCATGCGGGAGCGTGTCACACATCTTGAACGGCGTTATGGGCGCAAACGCGTTTATCTCGTATCCGGTACTGTCGCGCTCCTGATTATGCTTTTGGCGATT
>QHPM01000167.1:0-3680 GCA_003219095.1 Verrucomicrobiota bacterium | reverse complement strand
CACATGTACCGCAGCGGAAACGGTGCAGGCGCAGGCACAGATAAGCGGACAAATTATCTCACGCGATTTCGAGGACGGTGCCGATGTCAAGAAGGGCGATGTGTTGTTCCGAATCGATCCCCGTCCCTTCGAAGCGGCGCTCGCCTCGGCGCAAGCTGACGCGGTTCTCGCGCACGCCACCTTTCAGCGACAAACGGAGTTGCGCACGAAGGCGGTAGTCGCCAGTCAGGATTACGACGTTGCCAGGGCGAACGCGATGAAAGCCGATGCCGCCGTCACGGTCGCGCAGGTGAACCTCGATTACTGTACGATCCGGTCCCCGATCGATGGCCGCACGAGCATTCGGAATGTGGATGTCGGGAATCTCGTTGGGCCGAACAGCCCTCCACTCGTTACCGTCCAGCGACTCGATCCCATTTATACCGACTTCACAGTTGCTGAGCCTGATATCCCCCTGGTGCGCCAGCACCTGAACGGGGCGCCATTGCAAGTCTTAACCGAAGCCGAGAACGACAAACTCCAACCGCGCGTTGGCGAGCTTACGTTCATCGACAACGCGGTGCAGCCTGGCGCGGGCACGGTGAGAGCCCGTGCCACTACTGAAAATCACGATCGCGCGTTGTGGGCGGCGCAATTTGTGCACGTGCGACTGATCTTGGAGACGCTGAAGAATGCGATGCTCGTGCCGAGCAGCGCGGTTCAGATCGGCCAAAACGGACCGTATGTTTTCGTAGTGAAGTCCGATTCGACGCTTGATCTTCGTCAGGTAAAGCCGGGCCAAAAGCAGGAGGGCGACGCGACCGTTATCACGCAGGGTGTAAAGCCCGGTGAAACCGTCGTTACGCGCGGTCAACTTCAACTTGCCCCTGGAATGAAAGTCGCCGCCCAAGAAGACAAGACGTCATCCGTGGGCGGTGCTCGCGACGCGGCGACAGTTCAATAATGAAAACGGACGGCCGAGACGGCGGCGAAGCTCAGTCACCACGTCAAAGACTTGGCGGTGCGGCGCAAAAGCTGACGCAATTCTCCTCCGGTCTCTCCCGACCCTTTATCCAGCGGCCGGTCATGACGATGTTGCTGACTGTTTCCGTCCTCGTCTTCGGCATCCTCAGTTATAATCAGCTCGCGGTAAATGATCTGCCCGCGGTCGATTATCCGGTCATTTCCGTGACCGCGTCGTATCCGGGCGCTGATCCCGTGACCATGGCGAACACGATCGCGACACCGCTGGAGAAAGCATTCACACAAATTCCCGGCATCAGCCTGATCACGAGCACGAGCTCGCAAGGCAGTACGAACATCACCATCCAGTTCGACCTGAGCAAAAGCATCGATGGCGCTGCGAGCGATGTGCAATCAGCCATTCAGAGCGCCCAGGGACAGCTTCCCGCCGATCTGCCCAGTCCGCCCACGTTTACCAAAACAAATCCGAACGACCAGCCGGTGATGTATGTCGCGCTGACCAGCGACACGCTGACCGACGGCGAACTCTATCGCTACGGCACGACCGAAGTCTCGCAGCGCATCAACATCCTGCCAGGAGTTTCGCAAGTGAACGTCTATGGGTCCAAGGGCGCCATCCGCATCAAAGTCGATCCGGGAAAGCTCGCTGCGCGTAACATGACCTTTGACGAACTGGCGGCTGCGATCAAGGCCGGAACAGCGTACTCCGGCGCTGGCCAGTTCGATGGACAAACGAAATCGTTTACGCTGCGGCCGCAAGGACAGATCGAGACGGCGGAAGGTTATTCCGATCTCATCGTGAAACGCGGACCAAACGGCACGCCCGTCTATTTGCGTGATGTCGCCCGTGTCATTGATGGCGTCGAGAACGAACGCCTGTCGCGCCACTTTTTCGTTCGCAATTTTCATCCGCCGGCATCGGTCATCGTTTTCGCCGTTTCCCGCCAGGCTGGCGCGAACGCAGTTCAGGTGGCGAAATCAGTGCGCGCTCTTTTGCCGGGACTCCAGCGCGAATTGCCGGGTTCAATCCGACTCATTCCGGTATTCGACCGTTCGCAGTCGATCGTCAATTCGTTGCATGATGTGCAATTCACGCTCGTGCTCGCATTCGCGTTAGTCATTTTCGTCATTTTCGTTTTCCTCGGCCGCGCCGGCGACACCCTTATCCCCATGGTCGCGCTGCCGATGTCCTTTCTGATCACTTTCGTGGCAATGTGGGTGCTCGGTTATTCCATCAATAACCTCACGCTCATGGCGCTCACCCTCGCCATCGGCTTCCTCGTCGACGACGCGATTGTCTTTTTGGAAAACGTCGTGCGTCGGGCTGAGCACGGCGAGTCAATCCTCCAGGCGACGCTGAACAGCGCCGGCGAAATCTCCTTCACCATTTTGTCGATGACGCTCTCGCTGGCGGCGGTATTTATTCCGCTCGCTTTCATGCCGGGATTACTCGGGCGCATTTTCCGCGAATTTGCCATTACCATTATCGTGGCCATTCTCGCCTCAGGTTTGGTTTCACTCACGCTCACGCCGCTGATGTGCTCGCGCATTCTAAAAAGGCGCGGCCCGGACCACCGCAAGACATGGACGGAGCGTTTCGTCGCGCGCTTCTTCAATCCGATTCGCGACGCCTACGGCCGCACCCTGCATTGGTTTCTTGATCACGGTTGGATTGCCGCGCCGGTCCTGATCGCGTGCGTGATCGGGGTCTGGTTCTTCTTTAAACAACTGCCGTTTACTTTGCTGCCGACCGGTGACAGCGCGACCATTCGGGGGTTTTTCATCGTCCAGGAAGGCGCGTCGCCCGACCAGCAGCGGCAACTCCAAAACCAGCTCGATCCTATTCTCCAGGCAAATCCGGCTGTGGATAAATACTTCACCGTGGCCGGTCGCTCCGGGCGCGGCGCGGGCGTTTTCACCGTGCTGTTCTTGAAAGACAAAAGCCAGCGAGCGGACATCGACACGGTCGCCGCTCAGTTGCGCAAAGCCTGTAGCGAGATCCCCGGCGTTTTCCCGACACTGAATCCTCAGCCCGTCTTGCAAATCAATATCGGCGCGACCGGAAGTCAGTTCGGTCGCTATTCCTACGTCATCAGCGGCATTGATCCCGACGAAGTTTACTCTGCCGCCGACAAGCTGGAGGCGAAGCTGCGCCAATTTCCCGGCTTCGCCGGTCCGCCGCGGTCTGATCTTTTTCGTGCCACGCCTAACCTCGACCTCCAGATCGATCGCGATCGCACCGGCACCTATGGAGTCTCGACCACGAAGCTCCAGAGCCTGCTGCGCGCCGCCTACTCCCAAAACTATGTCTATTTGATTAAGGAGCCGGACGACCAATATCAGGTCATTGTCGAAGCCGACGATCAGGCGCGGACCGGCCCGCAGGATCTCCGCGAAGTATACGTCAAACCGGACAACGGCAGCACGATGATCCCGATTCGCGCTGTCACGAAAGCGCAGGAGAACGTCAGCTTGCAGTCGGTCAATCACCTCAATCAATTCACCAGCGTGACCTTCGGCTTCGATACTAAACCCGACGTGGCGCTCGGCGATGTAATTAATTACATCCAGAAATCTGCCGCCGAGGTATTGCCGCCGACGGTCACAGGCGAGCTACAAGGTGAAGGTTTAGTCCTCCAGCAGCTCTTCCGCGCGCTGCCGTTTCTGGTCATCGCAGCCGTATTCGTGATGTACGTAATCCTCGGGATTCTCTACGA
>QHPM01000340.1 GCA_003219095.1 Verrucomicrobiota bacterium | reverse complement strand
ACTCTTTTTATCTTTATTTTACCTTGGCGGTTCACTGACGGCTATCGCGGAGCTCCCGCTCAATTCCCATTTGGAACCTTTACGTCCATTGTTGGAGAAAACTTGGAAAGGAACGTTCAAAGACTCAAAACCCGGTAAACCTACGATCGATGTGCAAAGGTGGGAACGCGCGCTCAACGGCCAGGCAGTCCGAATCCTTCATTCAATAAATGACGGCGCGTACGGCGGCGAAACCCTGCTGATCTGGGATGAGCAGCGTAAAATCATTTCCTTCTACTATTTCACCACTGATGGCTATATGACCACTGGCACGCTTGAGCCTAGAGATGGCAAATTCATCACGCACGAGGACGTGAAAGGCGACGCAAACGGCGTGACTGAAGTACGCTCGACCAGCGAAATCCTTCCTGACGGCAAGTTTCATGTCAAAGCCGAGTATTTGAAGAACGGAGAGTGGACTCCGGGCCATGAGGTTACTTATGAAGAAGCACCTGGGAGCAAGGTCATTTTCAAATAGGACTAAACGTGATAGGTGGGACTTCGTTGTCCTGAATCGTTAGGGCGTTACATCGTTAGCGGCACAGGCGCGAGAAACAGGACGCAAGCTTCGCGTTATCGGTCGTCGGTTCTCCTGGGGCTTTACGTTTTAAGCGCCAGAGAGTTCAGCGTTCAGAAGCAATCCTGAAACCCCAGGCTCGACGTAGGCTCAGATCTGAAATTGCAAATTTGCAATTTTCGTTTTGCGCTCTCCTTGACAGCTTAGGAAAGAGTGTGCTAATCTCCTAATCGTCTTAGGAGACACATGAGTAACGAAGCCGAACTTCTTCCGGGCACGCTCGATCTTCTTATCCTGAAAGCTGTTTCGCTCGGCCCCCTTCATGGCTACGGCGTTCTCTTGCGCATCGGGCAAATTTCCGGGCGCGCCTTACTCATCGAGCAGGGAGCGCTCTATCCGGCGTTGTTCCGGCTGGTGCGCCAGGGCCTTCTCAAGGCAAGCTGGGGCAAGTCGGATAACAATCGGCGCGCGAAGTTTTACGAACTCACATTAAAAGGGCGGAAGCGTCTGCGCGAGGAAACCGCTGGATGGAATCGTCTGGTCGCGGCCATTGCGTCCGCCCTCGCCGCGCAACCACAGGAAATATGACAGCCTATTTTCGTTCCCTTGCCGCCCGATTTTTTCGTCGCTCCCAGATGGAGAATGATTTGGACGAGGAGTTGCGCGCACACATTCAGCTGCGGGCTGATGATCTGGAACGTCTCGGATTAACACGCGTCGAAGCCGAGCGTCGCGCGCGGCTCGAGTTCGGAGGAGAAGCGCGATTCAAAGAAGAATGCCGTGAGGCGATCGCCGGTAATTTTATCGACATTCTCTTTCAAGATCTCCGCTTCAGTTCGCGCATGCTTAGGAAATCTCCCGGCTTCGCCGTGGTCGTGATTCTGACAATTGCTCTCGGCATTGGAGCGACAACTGCTATTTTTAGTGTGGTAGATGCTACGCTGTTGAGGCCGTTGCCATACCCGAAGTCGGAGCAGCTCGTAAGCATTCAGGATAATTTTCCAGGCGTCGGCGCGCAGGATGTCGGACTATCGGCACTGGCTCATCTCAACCGGCGCGGGTGCGGTTGCTTATTGTGGCACCGAATTATTTTGCGCTACTGGGCGTGCAACCCCAATTTGGACGGGCTTTCGATCCGAAGGATCACTCACCTGGGTTCATTCCTGAAGTCGTTATCAGTGATGGGCTCTGGAAGCGCGCGTTCGGAAGCGATCCAAATATTCTGAGCAAGAGCGTGCGAATGGACACCGACTTGTATCGGATCATTGGAGTCATGCCAGCGGGTTTCGACGCGCCGGGACGAACGGCCGAAGAAAGGAACATCGAAGTCTGGGCAGCAACCAGTTTCTATGGCGCGCCCTTGACTGATCACCCGCCGCGGAATCGGCGAAATCTTCCGACCGCAATCGCCCGGCTCAAATCTGGACTGACGATTGCGGCTGCGCAGAGTCGACTGGAAGCGTTGGTTGCGTCTCTGCAGAAGCAATTCGCTGCGGATTATCCGGCGCAAAACGCGTGGACGGTTCGACTGGTGCCGCTGAAAGAGAGAGTAGTTGGCAATGTTCGCCAGTCGCTGGTTCTGCTGCTTGGCGCGGTGGGATTGGTTCTCTTGATCGGGTGCGTGAACGTTGCGAATCTCCTGCTGGCCCGTGCCAGCGCGCGAGGACGCGAAATGGCGATTAGGCGCGCGCTCGGGGCGGCACAAGCGCGATTGACGCGCCAATTATTGACTGAGAGTTTGCTGCTTTCTCTTTTCGGCGGAATCGCAGGTTTGGCGATTCTGTTCTTGTTGAAAGATTTTCTGCTGCGACTGGTGCCCGAGAGTTTACCGCGCCTTAATGAAATATCGATCAGCTGGAATGTTTTACTCTTCGCTCTCATAGCTTCCGTTGTTTCCGGCGTGCTCTTTGGCCTGGCTCCTGCGTTACAAGCTGGCCGACTTGATTTGAATCATGCACTCAAACAGGAAGGGCGCGTCTCAACTGGCTCGGGCGAACGTGCACGAACGCGGCGCGGCCTGGTCATTACGGAATTCGCGTTCTCTTTGGTCCTGATGATTGCTGCTGGGCTTCTCCTCCGCAGTTTCTGGGATTTGCTGAACGTGCGGTTGGGATTCAGTCCACAAAGTGTGATCAGCGTTCGCACAAGATTGCCCTCCCCAAATGATCCGAGCATCGACAAATACGCAACGGCTTCTCAGGAAGCCCCCTTCGTCCGGGAACTGATTCGCCGATGCGCAAGGTTGTCCGGCGTCGAAGAAGTAGCGATCGGAGATACGGCGTCTATTCCGTTGGATGAGAGCCTGCGCGATCTAAAACTAATCTCCGAAGGCCAGTTTCTCCTGACGGTCGAGGGCCACGATGTTCAGAGCGATCATTCTTCGGTGGTCGAACGTTCAAGCGTTTCGCCAGACTATTTTCACTTACTGGGAATCTCGCTGCTGGGCGGTCGTCTGTTCGACGAATTGGATAACGACAACATGCCGCAAGTCGCAGTCATCAATCAGGCAATGGCGGAGACTTATTGGCCTAACGAAGATCCGCTGGGCAAGCGTTTCAAGCCAGCCAAAGCGGGCGCTCCGTGGATTACAGTTGTCGGTTTGATCGCGAACGCAAGGACGCAATCGCTGGCACAAGCGGATCTGCCGCAAATCTACTTGGACTTATACCAGACTGGGGCAAAACGCCTTGCGATATTTCTGCGCGGACATTTGCGCACCGCTGCGATCGCGGATGAAGTGCGCGAGCAAGTCCAGTCGCTCGATCCAACGCTCCCCGTTTCCGGCGGGCAGACGCTCAACGCAACGGTTTCCGCGTCTCTAGCCCAGAGACGATTCTCGATGGAAATGGTCGGTCTCTTCGCGCTGACGGCGTTGCTTCTTGCAGGACTCGGGATTTACGGAGTGATTTCGTATTTGGTAAGCGAGCGAACGCAGGAGATCGGGATCCGTCTCGCCCTTGGCGCGTCAAGATCGAACATTCTGCGCCTTGTTCTGCGTGAAGGACTGGGGCTCGCCATTATGGGTGCTGCGGTCGGACTTGTTTGCGCCCTGATCGTTTCGAATTTGATGGCGAGTCTGCTCTA
>QHPM01000166.1 GCA_003219095.1 Verrucomicrobiota bacterium | reverse complement strand
GCGGGTGAAGGGAATCGAACCCTCGTGTCCAGCTTGGGAAGCTGGCGTTCTACCATTGAACTACACCCGCGTTGAGAAAGTGAACGGTGATCGGCGAATGGTGAAAAGTCAAAAAGCGGCACCAGGTACAAAGCTATTGCCGGGAGATCACATCGTCAGAGTCTGCGAACCAGTAGTGTCCTTTTGGAGATTGCCAATAGTACCCTCTTTGCCAAAACATCAAACTATCCCGCCGGCCGGGATGGGGCTTCCGCCATAATATCCGAGTATGGGTTCGCGACGTTCCCATCGATGCAGATTTTGATATTTGAGCGTCCTAAGGATCGACATCCGACGATTGCTTGGGCCGATTCCTCCGCACGGCGTGCCATCTGTTCGAGCATTGGCCGGGGAGAAAAAGACGATCCGTCGCGGATTTAGGTTATTTCCGATCAGGATACCACCATCATCCCGATTAAAGTGAATGCTTCGGAGCGCGTGATTAGTCTGTGCATGGGAATGGTCAGTTTAGCCCGAGACCACGGTAAAGGCAGCAAGATTACCAACGGCGCAACTGCTCAGGCAAGGGGCAGGTGGCGCAATCGGAGGCATCGCGCAGGCAAAAATCTTCGTAGATTTGGAGCAATCCCTGTTGGCCGACCAGTGAGCGCACGAAGCCGCGCTGCCGTGGGTCACCGGCAAATAGTCGCGCGGCCGCAATGCGCGCTGCTTGGTTGGAGAGTTGGGCGCGCAATTTTTTGTAATCATTCCAGATTTCGCGATCGTCATTGACCGCCAGGGGATAAACTACATTGGCGAGAATCTCCGCAGCGCGGGAATTGCCAATGAGCGCGAGTGAAGAAGAGGCGCTTGCAGCCGCGAGGGTATAATGACGACTCCAAAAGTCGTGCTGCAAATCGGTGAGAAATGATACCAACGGCGCGGCTTCGCTCGCACGGGCGAGCGTTGAAAATAGTTTCCACTGCGCTACCACTGTCGCCAAAGCACCGAGCCGGCGATGCGGATGATTGAGCGGGCGCGCTCCGCTCGTTTTCCAGAGCTTCGAGGGGAGAACTAGCCGCGACAATTGTTCGCGATATCTCCACCAGCGGTCCCACAACGTACGCAGATAGCTGCGGGTGGATTTTCGTTGCGCGTCCAAGTCGGGTGCGTCGAGAAATCCGGCGACGCCAAAGAGCAGCGCTTCGGCGTCCTCCTGTCGCTTTCGCAAAAAAGCGAGCGGCAAACGCTGGGCCAGCAATGTAAAGGGCAGGCGGTTTTGTTTGTAACCGAGCGCCTCGGCGATTGCCTGGAATAATGCCTCATCGTGTCCGTGCACTTCAATGCGCTGCCGGAGTCGATTAGCTTTTTGTCGCAACCGAAACTTCGCCGCCGCCTCCAGAACACTCGTGACGCGCTCGGCGTCCAGATTCCTTAACGGCGCAACACAACGACCGGCATGAGCAAGCGGGACCATCCCGGTGATGGCATCTCGGAGCGCCGCGAGATCGAGTTGAATTTGAGGCACGTTCCGATGGCTGCTGGTCCGGGCAAAAAACTCGACGCCACTTCGTTCTAGAAAAACGTGCAGAATAGCGTCGTCGAACGCAGGATTAGTGGCATGGCCATGCAACTCCCAATTACGATCGAGCAAATCGATTTCGATCGGGCCGCGCAAGGTTGGGCCGCCGGCGAGTCGGATGGCGGCATCCTGAAAATCGGGACCGGCCTCGCGATTCCAAAAACCGAACTGGACGATTTCGACCGATTCTCCAGCGAGGGTTTGGAATTTTCGGCCAAATTCACCGGCGAACCAGCGCGCCTGTAGTTCGAGCTCGTTTGGAATCTTGGGTAGCGCGATCAATGGTCGGTCGCGCACACGAGCGATTTCTCCGCGTATCTCTGCGTAGCGATTGAGCGAATGCATTCCTGAAATTTTTTAGCGTAATCGTCAAGGAACCGCGACTGCCAAATCGCCGAAGGCGCGGATCTCGCCGCCTATGGCGCGCTAGAGGAGATTGCGGTTCGGTGGAGATGCGCTTCCGCTGCCGCAGGCGAGCTGCGAGTAAGATTTTGGCGCAAATAATCGCCTATCCTCTCTACCTCCGCCGCGCGCGAACGCGGGAAGACGAAAGAATATTTCTGGCCGCGCGCCTCCGCCTGAAAGATGACAAGATTTTCGGAGAGAAACTTCGGCTCGCGCGTGATGGTCATACCATCGAGCTCGATCGTTTGTGTGACCGGTTTGGATCCTTTTCGCCCAACGAAAATTAACTTGCGCGGTTCCTCATTGGTGGCGACGAGCGCTCCAAAAAGGTTGGGCGCGATGCGGCGGCCCCGACCGCTTACGCATGGAACAGCCCAGGCGATGGTTTCGCCGAGCAAATTTTGCTTACTAAAAACAGGTGCCAGTTTTACCGGCAGGTTTAACGGCAATGTCGCTTCGCGATGGAAAAAAGCTGGCTCGTTTAGCTTTCGCCAAACCAACCAGAGTTTTACTTTGGTCGCGCGCAAAATTTTTGGCGCAAAATAAAAGAAAGCAGCGAGCGCGATTAAAAAAATCGAGACCGCGATGATTGGATGATAGTGCAACAGCGCGAGTCCGCCGATGACTACTGCATCCTCGCCGACACTGAGCGCGATATTGGAAAAGGGTTCCGGCGATGTGTTTGAAAGGAGGCGGGTCGCAGCCTTGGCGGTGTGCGTCGCGAGCGCAGTGGTGCCGGCGAGCAGCACAATGATAACATCCAGCATCGGGCTGGAATGTCCGAGCACCTGGATGGCGAGAAGCGCACCCCCGATTGGACGAATGATGGTATGGACCGCGTCCCAGACGGAATCAATCCAGGGAATTTTATCCGCGAAAAACTCAAGTAAAAAAAGAACACCGGAAATGGTGATGACGATTGGCTGGCCCAGGATAGCGAGCGATTGATATTGAGGCGCGAGAACAATCCAGTGGAAATGAATGGCAAGGCCGGTGGCGAAAACGGTCAGATAAAGATTTAGTCCCGCTAGACAGGCAAGTCCGAGCGCGACACTGAGGAGATTTAACCGATCCATTCCCACCATTACCGGTCATCCCGACCGAAGTCGAGGGATCCCCTTGCGATGCTTTGCGGCGACTTCCGCGGCACCCGTTGACTTCGCACGGGATGACACGCCTTCTCGAGTTCATGATGAAGCCCGAATGAGTCGGTGAATCGCGTTTTGCCATTCGGATTTGGTCATTCCTTCGTCATTCGACATCCGGGTTTCGTCATTTCATACTGCACCGTGCTCGATATTCGAATCGTTCGCGAACAACCAGATTTTGTGAAGAGCCGACTGGCCCTTCGTGGTGGTGGTGACGAAGCGAAGATCGATGAATTGCTGCGCGTTGATGCGGAACGGCGCAAGGCAGAGACGGCGTTGCAGGCGCTGAACGCCGAGCGCAAGAAACTGAGCAAGGAGATTGGCGGAATGCGGAGCCGTGGGCAGGATTCTTCCCAGTTGGAGAACCGCGTTCGCAAAGTCGGGGACGAGATCGCGCGTTTAAACGAAGACGTAAATCGAGTAGACACGCAACAGAAAGAAATGCTTCTGGAGATTCCCAATCTGCCGCATCTCAAGGTGCCGTGCGGGAAGGATGCCAGCGCCAATCCGGTTGTGCGTTCGTGGGGAACGAAACCGAAACTCGACCGTACGTTGGATCACGTCACCATTGGAACGGATCTCAAACTCCTTGATCTCGAACGCGCGTCGAAGTTGAGCGGAAGCGGTTTCATTTGTTTTACCGGCGCCGGCGCGCGGTTGGAACGAACTTTGATCCAGTTCATGCTCGACCTGCACACGCGCGAACATGGTTACGAAGAAATGAGCCCGCCTTTTTTAGTGCGGCGCGACTGCATGGTCGGAACATCGCAGCTCCCAAAATTTGAAGCCGACATGTATGGGCTCGAAAATAATCAGCTTTTTCTCGCGCCAACCGCGGAAGTGCCGGTAACAAATTTTCATCGCGAAGAAATTTTGAGCGTGGATGAACTGCCGAAAAAATATGTCGCTTATACGCCTTGTTTTCGGCGGGAGGCGGGTTCAGCCGGCCGTGAAACGCGCGGGATCATTCGCGTCCATCAATTCGACAAGGTGGAATTGGTTAAAATTACCACCCCAGAGAGTTCCTTCGAGGAGCATGAGAGCCTGACGGCCGATGCCGAGAAAATTTTGCAGTTGCTCGGGTTGCATTATCGCGTGGTTGAACTTTGCGCCGGTGATCTCGGCTTTGGTGCGACCAAGACCTACGACATCGAGGTTTGGTCGCCCGGACAAAACGCCTATCTGGAAGTTTCGAGTTGCTCGAACTTCGCGGATTTTCAGGCGCGACGGATGAATCTCCGATTCAAGGACGCGGAAGGCAAAAACCGTTTTTGTCATACCCTGAATGGTTCAGGCTTGGCCTTGCCGCGATTGTTTGCCGCGCTGATCGAAACTGGTCAGCAACAAGACGGCTCGGTACGGCTCCCGGAAAAATTGCTGCCCTATTTTGGCGCTGGTCAGATTCCTTAGCTGTAGAGGCGGCCGTGTCGGCCGCAAAAACAAAATCTACACAACGTCTACAATTGCAGATCGAGTTGCTTGCGATCTTCCGCTGAACTCGCCGCTTCGGTGAACGGCAACGGCAATTCGTAGCCCAGACGCTCGGCCAGCCGGTGCGCACTCTCCAGCGCGAACCCTTCGAAATGATTATTCACATAAGCATAAACGGCACGAACATCAGAAAGTTGTCGCTCGATCTTCAAGGCCCAGCTTTCCAATGCCGCTTCGCGTTTCCAAAGGAGTTTTCCGTAACGGTGCCGCTGCTTGCCATCCCGATCGTATTTGGTGGTGTAATCGCCGAGCAGCCGGACATACAAAAAGTCGGTCGTACGCGGCTGAAACTCGAACGGCGCAAGATTGCGTTCGTTCAGCGGCGAAGTGTCCGCCCAAACCCAGCAGATGCGATGTTTTTCCAAAAGATGAATGAATTGGGGCCGATGCCAGCCGGGATGCCGAAATTCGATGGCAAAACGAAAATCCCGGGGTAATTGCTCGACGAATGACCGAAGCGGCACTCTGCCCTCTTTTGGGAGAAAGGATGGCGGCAATTGGACGAGGATGATGTGTAACTTGGGCGCGAGCGGTTCAACCGCGCGAAGGAACCCCCTCAACTCTGCTGAACAATCGCGCAGTTTGCATTGGTGCGTGATCTCGCGCGGCAGTTTGCATGAAAAACGAAAATGCGAAGGAGTGAGATCGAGCCAACGGCGCACCGAATCGAGCCCCGGGGCTGCGTAGAAAGTTGAATCAATCTCAACTGTGGGAAAGTAACGCCCGTAAAATTCCAGCCAGTGGGATTGCGGCAGCTCACGCGGATAAAAAATCTGGCGCCAATCCTCGAAGCTCCAGGCACAAGCCCCAATTCGGATTTTCTGTTGCCCATTAAGGTTCACTGTCCCCAAGTTACTTCAGACTTGAGCGAACAAAAAAGCACCAACGTTGTCTAAGAACCGGCCATCCAGAGTCTGATTTTTGGCCGGGTTGGCTTGACTGAGTCACGGAGGCAAATACCCTCCCACGTTCCATGCGAATACGACTGTTTATTATTGTAATTGGAGCCCTCTGTCTCGCCGCTAGTGGGCAGGCGTCGATTATTTTCCGGCCGGGAGAAAAAGTGAAATACGTTGCTCCCGGGGAAGAGGAAATCAGCGGAAACGCGCAACAGCTTTTCGACAAGGCACAAGAGGCGGAGAAACAGGGGAATATCGGCCGCGCGATCAAGGCTTATACTCAACTTTTGCGGAAGCATCCCAAGGATACCCTGGCTGCACCTGCCGCTTACCGAGCGGCGCAATTGCTCGAGCAGGGGCGCGATTATATGAAATCGGCGAACACTTATCGCTGGTTGGTGGAGAGATATCCCAGTAGCCCCCATTTCGACGAAGCGATCGAAGCCCAGTTTCGTATTGGCGAAATGTATCTTTCGGGAAAGAAGATAAAACTGCTGGGAATTCCAGTTGGGACTTCAATGGATCGGGCAGTTGAAATCTTCGCTGAGATTGTGCGGACTGCGCCCTTCGGCAGATATACTGCCCGGGCACAGTTTGATATCGGCCTGGCCCGGCAGAAACAGTCTGCGAATGATGCCGCGATTCAGGCTTATCAGGCGGTGATCGACAAATTCCCGAACGATCCGATTGCGGCCGATGCGCAATATCAAATCGGATATATTTGGTACGAAGCGGCGCGTCTTGGGACCAACGACCAGGCCGCGACCCAAAATGCCAGGACCGGATTCGAAGATTTCCTCTTTCGTTACCCGAAGAGCGAGAAAGCGCCGCAAGCCCGCGAAAATCTTCAGCGTCTCCATCAGAAATCGACTGTAGATGCCATGAAGGTTGCCAAATTTTACGACAAGGGCAAAGCCTATCGCGCGGCCGTTATTTATTATAACGAAGTAATTCAGGAGCAGCCCGGCTCAGCCGCGAGCGCGGAGGCCCAAAAACGGATCGATCAAATTCGTGCGAAGGTGGGCCCAACCGCCTTGCAACCCGCCGTGGCAGTGACTGACCTGAAGAA
>QHPM01000339.1 GCA_003219095.1 Verrucomicrobiota bacterium | reverse complement strand
GATTAGCGCGAGAAGCGCTAGGTAATGAAACCAGCGAGAACGAATCATCGCGAGCAACACAAAAACTAATAACGGGAAGCCAACCCAGGCCCCGAAAAGAAGCGTTGGCCGGAGGCTGCTCATTTGGAGCCGGGCAAAATAGCGAGATGACGACAGCGATCGCGCCAATCACTTGCGCGAGAGGCGAAAAGGTAAATGGCGGCGTGATGTAGTCAGTGTTCGGCGGACCGCCACTGGCCTGCCAAAGCGTGGCGCTGCAAAGCGCCGCGCTCACTGCTAATCGGGCTATGCAGCGGCGGATGCGCATGACGCGTCTAGGCCTGGCGATAAGGGTCAGCTACTCCGAAAGCCTTCGCGAGTTGGCTGCACTGCATGGATAGGCCCGATCATTTTGACTGTCGCGCACGAATCACCAACCAAGTCTTCCGCGCGATGAATAGCACGACCTGACTCACGAGAGCCGCCCCATATCCAGACAGCTGATATGCTCCGAGCCATAGCGCAACGCCAATGATGGCGAAGATTACGCCTGAATACATCCAATATCCCGAAAGGATCATTACAGGAACGAAGACAAACCGAACAGCGCCGGCGTACTGTTGAACTTCCGAAGCGGGCTCATAAATGTAGCCGAGTATGGGGATGCTCAAGATAAGGTGAATGCAGCGAAGAATCGCGCGTTTGGTGGCATTACTAATCATCTAATCCCTTTCCGTTGCGAATTTGCGCCATCCATTTTTCAACCCTTGCCTCCCGAGTTTTGGATTGTTTGGCTGCGGTAAAATAAAGGATGTATCCTCTTTGCCTTCCTGGCGTCAACGCCTCAAAAGCGGTTTTCAAGGCAGGGATTTCATCCAATTTATTTTGAAGTTCTTCAGGAATAGGTTCTGGATTCTTTTTAAAATGCACATTTAAGCCGGCTTTTTCCGCTTCAATCGCTTCATGAATATAGGCTCTCAAGATGGATTCCATATTAACTATCTCTCGAACATTGGTGAACCGAATCTTGCGAGCTGCCTGCACATGCTTCGTTTGTTGAATTAGAATACCTTTGGGATCCCTTAACAAGGCACCTTTGCAAAACGTAAGCGCACAGTATTCTTTAAATCCTTGTATTATAAGTATGTTGCTGTCCTGAAACGTGTAACAAGGTTTACCCCACTTCAATTCTTCGGTCAGCCCAGAAGGAAGAATGATCATTCTCAATTTCTCAAATTCTTCCTGCCACTTTTTGGCCTTACTTAAATATCCATCAACCTTAGGGTTCATTCTGTTCATTTATTGATACTCTGGCCCAACGCTGAGGCGCCGACGATACCAACTTCGTGCGCAGAGGAGCTGGTTAACGTTTGTTTATAAAGTGTGTCTAGCGCCTAACGTTTAACAGACAACGTGTACAAGGGTTACCCTACTTCAATTTTTCGGTCAGAGGTTGAAAAACATCAGGGGCGTCGCTTTCCGGCCGCAAGCATCACGCAGGCTTTCTCGATCCGGCGTCTACGTCTCTCCGGTTGTTTGGCTGAGTCCATCCAACTAATAAAGTCCCTGCGCTCGATCGGCGTGAGATCGCTCCACTGAGCCTTCGCCATCGGGGTAGCCTTGAGGGCTAGGTGAAGATTCAGTGACACTATTGAATAGCAGCAGGGGCGTCGCTTTCCCGCCGCAACCATCGAGCAGGCTCTCTCGATCCTGTGTCTGCGTGTCTCCGGTTGTTTGGCCGAGTCTATCCAACTAATAAAGTCCCTGCGCGCGATCGGCGTGAGATCACTCCACTGAGTCTTCGTTCTCCAGTCGGCTTAGAATTCATTCTGTTCCTTTATTGCTCATCGGCGGGAGTTTGTTCAGGTCCACTGCATGGACTGTCATGGGCGTCAATGCGAATACAGCTGTAACCAAGAATCGGGTAGTCATCTAACGAGACCAAGAATAGCCATCCAGCACTTTGAAAATCAGAGTGGACATGTTCCAATGAGTTGCAACAAAGTGCTGGGTTGGCTGCATCGCCTGGTTAGATGGTGGACGTTGCGAGCAGAGAAGACGTTGAGCAAATCGAGCGCGCAGAGTATACGCTGCCGCAACGGACATTAATGCGGGACGAGCCTCACAGCGTTTTATCGGATTCCGTCTTCACGCGTTCGTCTATTGCAATCCAGTTTACCTCCCACGTTTTGCCCCCATCATCCGAGAATGATTGTTCAAAACGGCACGAGTCAGGTTTGATATCCGAGACGATAAAGCGGACGAGGATGGCTCGGCCATTAAGTGGTTCCTGATCAAAAAACTCGCCGCGACCATTTTTGAATTCGCCGATCGTCGGCTGGCCCATGGCGCCACCGCTGCTGCTCGCAAAATTGAGACTCCACTGGTGAGATTGAGGATTGTAGAGCCGCAGGTTTAGCCCTTCGATGTGGCCTGCCGGGCCATCAACCTCCAGTTCAACCAGATTGGCGCGCCCATTCCAAACCTTCCGAACGACGCTGGTCCCCTCATATTCGACCCAGATATTAGAGCCACTCAGAGGGTGCTGGAGGCGCCAGAGGTGCGTTTTCCAAGTCCCAATCTCAAAGTCAAAATCGTGTTGCCCATCTCGCTCCGCGAGGTCCGGTTGCGGGCTGGCTCTTGATGCTCTTGGATTCTGCTGCGCAAGTCCGCGGAGAGGTTGCAAGATGACAACCAGGCTGCATGCGAGGAGGTAAGTCCGCATATTTATGAGCGCATTCATACCGCACTTTACTTCGGGATCAACCGGATAACGGTGCTCTGCGATCTCTTCAGGTGTTTACCACTCAGGTATCTAATCGGAGGACGTGTTCCTCTTCATCTAACGAGAATAAGCTCAGCCGCGGCTAGCGAGAGCGCGGCGGCTATCTCTGGTAGTATTTTAATCACGATAAGGGAGGAAACAAGCCGGTCCGCCAGTTTCGGACGGACTGGCCGTGGCGAGCTAGACAGTTGGCTGCAGCGACTCGTTAGATGCCCGCATCTTTGGGTGGATTCTCGGCAAACCACGGCGCGATGCCCGGCATGTGCGGCTCGAACGAACCCGGTATGGACAGGTTGAGTGCTCCCGCCCGTATGTCGCCGCGGTTCTCGAAGTCGTGGGTAACGCCACCAGGGACAAGAATGAATGAACCCCGAGCGGCGTGCGTCCACGCCTCACCCACCAGGACACTCATGGTGCCTTCGATGACGTAGAAGATGTCGTCTTCAGGATGCGAGTGAGGGCCAGGACCTTGCGTGTGTGGCTCAAGCCACCATTCCGAAATGGAGTAGCGCGCTTCGGTTTCGAATTCGTCGGCCTTAAAGACGGCAGCGATGCGGCCCATTGGATAGGAACGACCCTCGCCGGGGCCGAGAATCACAGCTTTGCGAGAGGGGACGGCAGATTCATTCATGCGAGCATCTGTTGGAGAGGAGGGCGTAGCAGGCATCTAGCGAGACGGAGCTGAGCCACCGCTGGCGGAGGCGAGCTTTGCTTTATTCTCAACTGTCATCTCTCAACCCTCAACTTTCTTTAGTACAACCGCCAGCGCGCTTGCCCGCGCAAGCTTTCGGAGTTGGCGTCAGCGATTGGCTAGGCACAAAATTACTTCTCACTTAAGAGACCAACCAAATGCCTGCCGTCCGCATACTTGATGTCCGAAATTTTCCAACCCGTTTTTGTAAGAACAAGAGAAAAGGTGATTTCAGTTTTGTGACCCATGTTTTCAAATGAAGCGATCACTTCGGCGGAGTCTTTTTCGGACTTGGATTTTCGAAGGGAAAACTTTTTGATGTCAAAGTCTTGCGCGTCGTAAAGGGGGTCGAAGTCGAGGGCACCCACTTCGCCTTTTGATTTCACCGCGTCCTTCCAGATAAGTTGCGCCAAGCGTTCCGAAAAATATTTCGTCACCAAGCCATGATCTTTGGTTTGTGAAAAAGGGCTCTGTTTTTTTTCATCCAGTTTATAAAGATCGGAAACAAGGCCT
>QHPM01000337.1 GCA_003219095.1 Verrucomicrobiota bacterium | reverse complement strand
CCCTGTGCGCGGTGATACCGTGCGCCGTCTCGGCAACGCTTTACGCGAGTTCAAACGCGAGCTTGGCCAGCTCGTTACCCTCGAGACCGGTAAGATCATCGCGGAAGGCGAAGGCGAAGTGCAGGAAATGATCGACATTTGCGATTTCGCGGTTGGTCAGTCGCGCATGCTTTATGGCCTCACGATTCAATCGGAACGGCCGAGTCATCGTTTGATGGAGCAATGGCATCCGCTCGGTGTTGTTGCGGTAATCAGCGCATTCAATTTTCCAGTCGCGGTCTGGTCATGGAACGCAGCCCTGGCCGCTGTCTGCGGCGACGCGACAGTTTGGAAAGCTTCCGAGAAAACGCCGCTCACTGCGATTGCGGTGACGAAAATTGCCGAGCGCGTTTGTCGCGAAACGGGCGCCGATCCGGCGATTTTCACTTTGCTCATGGGCGACCGCAAAACAGTGGGTCAAAAATTGTCGGCTGACCGCCGCATTCCTTTGATCTCGGCCACGGGCTCCGTCCAAATGGGCTTGAACGTTGCGCAAACGGTCCATGGCCGACTCGGCAAAACAATCATGGAGCTGGGCGGAAACAACGCGCTCATCGTCGCGCCCAGCGCCGACTTGGAAATGGCGACCCAATCCATCTTTTTCGGCGCAGTGGGCACGGCGGGTCAGCGCTGCACCTCGACCAGACGTGTGATCCTGCACGAATCAATCGCCGATAAAGTGCGCGGGAAACTTTTGGCCGCATACAAAAGTTTGCGGATTGGAAATCCACTCGATCGCGAGACCTTGATGGGTCCCTTAATAGATAAGGCTGCAGTAGAAATGGTGCAGCACTCCATCCAGCGACTAAAGGATGAGGGGGGCGAAATTCTTTACGGGGGCGAGCGGCTTGACGGCGCGCAATATTCAGGCAGCTGCTATATGACGCCGTGCCTGGCGAATGCGAAACCCGATTTCAAGATTGTCTGTCATGAAACTTTCGGGCCGCTGCTTTATTTGCTGACCTATCGGGATTTCGACGAAGCGATCGCGATTCAAAATGGTGTGCCGCAAGGTTTGACCTCCTCGATTTTCACGAATGACGTGCGCGAAGCAGAGAAGTTTCTGAGCGCGGTCGGGAGCGATTGCGGCATCGCCAATGTGAACACCGGCACGAGCGGTGCGGAAATTGGCGGGGCCTTTGGCGGCGAGAAAGAGACCGGCGGCGGCCGCGAGAGCGGGAGTGATTCGTGGAAGATGTACATGCGCCGGCAGACGAACACGATCAATTTTTCCAGCGAACTTCCATTGGCACAGGGAATTGAATTCGGGACGCCGGACGAGGGTAGCGCGACCGCGTAACGATTGGAGGGACAGGCCCCGGTATGTCCCAAATATTTGGTCTGGGTAGCGCACGCGTCTCGCGTGCTGGCGAGGGCGTCTCACCATCGCGAACTTTTTGTTTCATTTGCCATGCGGAGCAAAAGATTGTTGCGGGGGGACGCCGCAATCAGCACGCGAGACGCGTGCGCTACCCAATCCGAAGAATCACCGCTTCGTTGTCAGTTCAAAGAGACCCTCAAGTTTCTCAGCGCCTTCCATGCTCATAATGAACTTCTGCAATTTTTTGCATTGATCCTTGCCGATGACATTGCCCCCGAGCGCGGTGAATTTTACCGCGATTTCATCCTCCGTCATGGGATCGCGCGGATCGCCCTTGGGAACATCGACGCGGGTGGCGTGTGATTTGCCATCGGCGGTAGTGATCGTCACACGACTCGGCTGAAACTTGGGAAAGAGTGCTTCGAACTCCTCGTTCGCGACTACTTTCACCTTATCCATGATTGGAATAAGTGACTTATCGAGTACGCGTTCTTCCTTGAACTGCAGTGGCGTTACCATGCCGTCGACCAGTCCGGCGGCCATGCAATACGGCAGGGAATGATCGGCCGTTTCCTTGGAGTCGGGCCGATACTTGTGCGGATCGCCCAGGATATCTGCGGCGCGTGCGATCACTTCCACTTTGATTTCCTTAACATCGTTAGCTTGAATCTTATGTTCCTTCACCGTCTTCATCATCGCGGTCAGCGGCGCATGACTAAGCGCTTCGATCGGGAAACTCTTCATTCCACAATCGAGAATGCGATAGTGAGACTTACTTGAATCTGGCAGGTCTTTGACTAACGCTTCCCCGTCGAAGGTCGCCGGTTGTCCTTTGTATTGCACATGTTTGAACACGGCAAAGAGACCTTCCTTGCCATCGATGATGTGCTCGGGTCCGGAGAATCCGTCGCGAGCGAGAAGCGCGCTCTCGGCCCCCATGCGTCCCGCCCACGGATCCACCGTATTCTTCATGTTGGTCAGCTTGCCCGCTGTCACCGCTCCTGGACAAAATGTTCGCGACGCGCTGATACCGATAGCGGAGACCATTTGCTCTGCCGTCAGATTCAACACCCGCCCGGCGGCAACTGGCGATTTCATAGGCGATAATGGTGGCGAGAATCAGATCCTGGCCACTCAGACCTTCGCTCTCACACAACGCGAGCGGTGCCGCAATGAGGTCGCTGGGATGACATGGATCGGCTTTCCAATAGATGTCGTTATAATCCATCGCGCGAATCATGTGGCCGTTTAAAAACGCGGCATCGACCGGATTCGTTTTGAAGCCCGAGACAAACGTCGTCGCGCTGCCTTTGCCACCGCCCATTGCACGGTAATGTTTCAGCAAGATCTTCGCGTCATCCTGCTGACTGCCGCCCAGAGCGCAGCCGATGGAATCGAACCAAAATAATTTGGCCGCTTGAATCGCTTCTGGCGAAAGATGCTCGTACTTAAGAGTGCACGCCCAATCGGCGATAACGTGCGAGAGAAGACGTTTGGGTGGATGTTCTGCCATGATTCTTTAGAAAAGGCCGTCGCAATCCCCGGCGTGCCGAATCGAGCAATATCCGCCGTGTCTGCTGCCCTGCAATCATTCTGGATTGCGAGGCTTATCCAGCCCTCAATCTAAACAAATACTAAGGGCCGCCTCAAGCGCGCTTATTTCGGTGCAGCGTGCGGAATATCAGTGGCCTTCGTTATTTGTCTGGCGCCGGTACATTTCGCGCTCTAGTTCGCCGCTTTTCGTTTCGGAATTGAGCGTTCCGGCGATCGGACTCCCATTTGCATCAGCTTCTACCCAGCGGGCTGCGAGATGGGTTCCAGTTCCAGATACCAAGACATAATGTTTTACGCCTTTTGCACCCGCTGACTTGAGATCGAAGTCGACCCGTGCCGTCTCTCCCGCGGTTTTAATAGTCACATTGGATTTGACCGTACCGTTTTCGACTACACTGATTTTGTAAGTGCCGGACGGTAGCGCGCTGGATGAATAACTGCCTTTGGCATTGGTCTGGGTCGTAACCGGCGTACCCGTTTTGTCCTTTCGCTCGATGCGAACTTCAGCACCCTGCAGAGGCCGGCCATCGGGCCCCACAACTTCTCCCTGAATGCCGGCAGCTTGTGCCGGAGTGCTTGGAGAAAATGCGAATGCGGCTGCGACGAGAAAGCTAGTAATAAGGGTTCGGTATAGCATAGTAAGCAAAGCTACTCAAAGCCCGTGGGCCGCGCAAACTCTATTTGTTTGGCGATGGCGAACCGCTTCACAGATGAGGCAACGGGACGCAGCGAAGAATGCCGGCGGAGGGGATCGAACCCACACGATCTTGCGATCACTGGATTTTGAGTCCAGCGCGTCTGCCAGTTCCGCCACGCCGGCGAGTAGAATGAAGCTACAAAATGGAAGCCGAAGCTCAAGCGCCAGTAGATCCATTTGGGCGCTCACTGAAAGCGGCCTCACTTCTTCCATCACCAACTCCTGTGCCTCACCACCACTCCGAGCCGGACTGGCGTAGCGCGTGCGTCTCTCCCAGCGGGAGAGACCGGAAGAGTAGGACACAGGTCGCGGGTGTCTTGGGAATCAGGGCGGGAGACCGTACAGGTCGCGGGTGTCTTGGGAATCGGGGCGGGAGACCGTATAGATCGCGGCTGTATTTGGAATCCGGGCGGGAAATCTTACGCTTCGAAAACGGAATTCGACGATTGAACACCACGTGGCGGCCCAAAAATTTCCCGCAAAATAATCGCCCCGCGCGCGGCGTCTGGGGACCGCAGAGTTTGTTTCCAAATTGCGGCGGTCGATGCGCGGACGCTCGCCTGATCATCTGCTCGCGCGACGGCCGTCTTCGTCATGGCAGCAACGGTCTGCGCTTGCTCTGGCGGGGTCCACGCGTCCGGCTCATTCTCACCGCCCGCGGCAACAATCGCTGGAACAACCACGCGCTTGATCTCAGGCGGCGCAATTTTCGTGGGTTGTTGCAACACCACGATCTCCTTTGCCTGCTCCCGCCAGGTGCGGAATTCCGGTTTGGCGAAGGGCCTCATCGATGCCGGAGGCTGGACTGGTGCAAGTGGCCGCGGCGGAATTTGCGTCCGCAGTTGTGCTTTCGGCGGTGGCGCTGCCCCCGCGGGTTGGCCCAGCGCTTCCAAGAATTCCCGGACGCGCTCTTCGTCGGTTTTCGGTCGGGTTCGCTGAATGGGCTGTGGCATGGCGGGCGGTGAGGACGGAAGTTGCGGAGGTTGACGCTGTCGTTGTGATTGTTTTTTCGACGCTTCGGAGATGCGCGACACCAGCCGCGAGATAGCAACGATCGCGGCGATGACGATGAAAATGATGTTTTGATCCCAGTGCATGTGGTGGACGTTAAATTGTTAAAAAGTTGAAAAGTTGAGGCATGAAATCCTTGAAGAGCTAACGAGGTGAATCCATTTTTAACG
>QHPM01000336.1 GCA_003219095.1 Verrucomicrobiota bacterium | reverse complement strand
AAGCGCTGATCGATTCTGTAGCGGCTGGCGTGTCGTCCGCAAATTCGAAAGGTTCTGCAGCCCACACGGCTGCCTCTACAACACGAGAAGTTCACGTTTCATTCGATCCCTTTTCGTATCAGCGGCGCACCACGAAGAAGCTGGAGCGCGAAGGCGTGCAGGTTGGCGGCGACGAATTGGTGCGGGTTGTCATTGGCAAAGAGCAGCATGAAAAAATCGCGCACAAGATCGAGCGGATGGGTGATTACAAGCCGGAGATCATTTTTGAAAACGCCAGGGTGACTGAGGTTGATCCGCGCGATGACGAAGCTATCGGGCGGGTGAACGATTCGGCCGAGACGGAGCTTGTCACGGTCAAAGATGGGATCGATCTGCCGATGATCGCGGCGTTTCGTTTGCTGGCCGCGAAGTTGCAATCCCGGCACCCAGTACTCCTGAAAGACACGCTAGGCCGCTCCGAAGAAAATGACGAAGCACGAATGACGAATGACGCAGAAGGCTCGAATGCTCAAATGACGAAAAGTAGTTCGAATTTCGTCATTCCTTCATCATTCAACGCCAGTCCGGCTCGGACCATTCGTCATTCGTCATTTCTTCACACCCTTCTCATCGCCTCCACCAACATTGGTTCACTTCTTTGTGATGGGATTGGCGACGCGATTCTAGTGCAGGGCGAAGAAGCGCCCGGTCAATCGTTGCGCTTGAGCTACAACATTTTGCAGGCAGCCGGGGCGCGCATTTTCAAAACCGACTACGTCGCCTGCCCCAGTTGCGGCCGCACCTTGTTCAATCTGCAAACGACGACGGCCCGAATCAAAGCGGCGACAGTGCATTTAAAAGGAGTCAAAATAGCGATCATGGGCTGCATCGTAAACGGGCCGGGCGAAATGGCCGACGCAGACTTTGGCTATGTGGGAGGCGCACCGGGCAAGGTGAATCTGTATGTCGGGAAACAGGCGGTAAAATTTAATATTCCTGAGGCCGAAGCAGTAGATCGACTAAAAGATTTGATTCGCGAGCACGGCAAGTGGGTGGAACCGGCACCGCAAGCTGCATTGGCGGAAGCCAACGTCTAGAAGGACGAGTCAGCTGACAAATTGCGAGGCAACAATTCGGTGTTGAAGGTGCAACACTTGAATGCTAACTCGGCAGGGAAATGCCGCGGGATGAAAATCGGGGGTTTAAGGAGGAGCACCGCCAAAACACGTTCTACAATTCGTACGTCGTGATCTCGATTTGGTGCCCGTCGGGGTCGCGAAAATAAATCGAGTGCGAAATCTCGTGATCCTGAAAATCGAATGGAATCGCGCGTTCCCTCAGTTCATCCTGCGCGCGTAGAAAATTTTCGCGATCGGCGCGAAAAGCAAAATGAAGCGTTCGCACCGCAGCACGATCATGGGACGCCGATCCGATTTCCTCGCATGCGGGAAATAATGCAATGGCCGCACCGCCGTTCCCAACAAAGATCGGAACTCCATCCCACATTCCTTCGTGCTGCCGCTTGAATCCGAGGACATCAGCATACCATTGGGCCGAACTTCCAACGTCCCGAACGGACAAAGCGACATGATCAAGAGCCTTGATCTTAAACATTGCGATAACCCTTATTCTACATTGCTCATCTCACAACTGATGGAAGGTTCTCGATCCTTGACTTACGAATAAAATGCGTCCGACGTTCGTCTTAATCCGATATAACATTACAGTTTATGAGATTAAAAATTGGAATACTTCTGGCAGTGCTCGCAGCAATCTTACCCGCTGCCAATGCGGTCATTGTCAACGTCGAGGTTGGCGATCGGCCTTATTATATACATGGGCCGGGCTACTACGTCGGTCGGGCTTATTGGGTTTGGGTTCCGGGACATTGGCATTGGCGTCACCATCACCGCTACTGGGTCCACGGCTATTACGCACGACGCTAAAGCGAACGCTTCTTGACTCATGCCCGCCGTTTGAATAAGGACAGGCCTCTTTCCACGCGCGCTTGACGCGAGGGAAGGTTGGGGCATATTCCGCGCGCTAAGATTGTAGGGCAGACGGTCGCCGCGGTGACCCTGCTGTTTCCGGCAACCGATGCAGGTTGCCCTACAGACATGGGAGCCGAATGGATAAGATTCGTAACATTGCCATCATCGCGCACGTTGATCACGGCAAGACGACATTAGTTGATCAACTGTTGCGCCAATCGGGCACCTTCCGCGCCAACCAAAAGGTGGAGGAGCGGGTGATGGATTCGATGGATCTGGAGCGCGAGAAAGGTATCACCATTCGCGCCAAGAATGCTGCCTTTCAGTGGAACGGTTATCGCATCAACATCGTGGATACTCCGGGCCACGCCGATTTTGGCGGTGAAGTCGAGCGCATCATGAAAATGGTCGATGGCGTCCTGCTCGTGGTCGATGCCCACGATGGACCACAGGCGCAGACACGTTTTGTTCTGCGAAAGGCGCTGGAAAA
>QHPM01000335.1 GCA_003219095.1 Verrucomicrobiota bacterium | reverse complement strand
GAATTTCACTATCTCAGATCGTCGTTTGAAGCGCAAACAAAAACATCTCTTTCGAACAGAGATTGAGAACATTTTTCCCTTCGAGCACAATGGCCGGATGGCCGCTGGAAAAATCTTTATTGGCACGGCCAGCTGGTCGGATCCCGGGTTTGTCGAGTTTTGGTATCCAAAAAAGATGCGCCCGGCTGATCGGCTTGGCTGGTACTCGCAGTATTTCACCATGGTGGAGGTCAATTCCACGTTCTATTCCGTGCCCGATCCGATGCTGATTCGCCGATGGTGCGACGTCACGCCGCAAGACTTTGTCTTCGATATCAAGTTGCATCAATTGCTTTCATATCATTCGACCCCAGCAAAACTTTTACCGGCGGCACTGCAAAAGAAATTGCGATTGGAGAAGACCGCGAAAGTCGTGCCCACCGCCGGGACGATGGACGAAGTGCTCCATGCATTTGCGCCCTCACTCGAGATCCTTCAGCGCGCAAAAAAGCTGGGTGTCTTGCTGCTACAATTGTCGCCGGCCTTTTCACCGCGCAAACATGAACTCAATGAGCTCGAAAACGTGCTGCAATTGACCGGCGACTTTCGGATTGCGGTTGAATTGCGAAACCGAAACTGGGTAGAAGGTGAGCAGCGTGAGAAAACACTCGATTTTTTCCGAAAGCGAAACGCAGTTTTTGTGAATGTCGATGCGCCTCCTGAAAAGCATTTTACCATTATGCCGAGTGAGCTTAACGCGATTACTAATTCGGATGTCGCTTACCTTCGCCTGCATGGACGCGATTCGCGCGCATATATTACCGGTAAGACGGTAGCTGCCCGGTTTAATTACAACTACTCAGACGCCGAGATCGAGGAGGTTGCGGCGCGAAGCAAGCGATTGTCCCACGACGCGAAAGAAGTGCACGTCATCTTTAATAACAACGCCCGCGATTATGCGCCTCACGCTGCCCTTCGCCTCCGAAAAGCATTGGGTCAGCTCGTTACGCGGCCTCCGCAGACGGCGGAATTGTTTTGAGCTAGGATATTGCGTGGAAGCACCGAGATCCCACGCTGGTCCGCCGTTACCCGGTCCACTCGCTCGGTTGAAGGCCTGGCTGGCCGCACATCACATGACCCTGATGACGATCGCAGACACTCCCCATTCTATTGCGCTCGGTTCGGCCATTGGAATTTTCTTTGGATTCACCCCGCTTTTGAGTATGAAAACGCTGCTTTCCATCGGGGTAGCGTGGATATCTAAGTCCAACAAGATCGCAGCCGCTATTGCCGTTACCTTGCACGACGTAATGCTGCCTTTGATGCCAGCGATTTATTTCTGGCAATACAGAATTGGCATGCGCGTCCTTCACGGCCGGCCTGAACAACGCGCAGCCTTTCACCATCTCTCTTTTCACGATTTTATGACTTGGCCATGGTTTGTCCGGGTAGGCTGGCCTTTATTGCTCGGGTCGTTGTTTCTCGCCATTCCCAGCGCCCTTGCGACCTACCTGATCATGCGCCTGCTTGTCAGTCGCGCCCGTAGCGAAGGGCCGCCCGTCCCCACCAACTAGCATTTTCCCAGTATTTCCCTCGGGTGCGGCACGATAGTTGCATTAGGGGAGCCACGCGATCCGCCCGGCTCTTGGGGAAGAGCAGGCGGTCGCCGAAAAAATTATGAAACCTTTTATCGCTATTGCTTCCAGCTTGTTACTCTGTTCTTGCGCAGACATGTACGTTACAAAAAGCCGGGTCGGCGGATCCGGTGCGGCTGCTCCCACGGACACCAAAGATTTCGGATCGCGCGTGCGCATGATCACCGCCAATTGCGGTGTTGGCGCCTACAATCCACGGGCAATTTACATTCGGCCCTTCTGTGTCGATACCGCGAAATTCACAGGCGACCAGGCGCAAACCGACGGTGAGATGCCGATTCGGAAGGCTCTCGCGCCAGTCGAGTTTGCTCAGGACCTCAAGGAA
>QHPM01000334.1 GCA_003219095.1 Verrucomicrobiota bacterium | reverse complement strand
TGAGTTATACAAAACGGGCAGAGGCTATCTCGCCCTCCGGCGTTAGGTATACGCTAGCCCCGCCCTGGCCTCATCTTTCTCTGCCGCAATCCGCAACCCTTAACCCCGGCTTAACTACATCCCTGGCTCGTGCCGCATTCGGTGCAGACGCCGCAAGCGCCCGCACGGATCACTTTGTCGCTCCCGCAATGCGAGCAGACGATATCCATGAACATGTTGCCAAGCGCTTCTTTCACTCGCTCCGCGTGGGTATTGCCTTTGCTCAGCACCTTCGGGTTACCTTCACCCGGCGAATCGCTCGTGATCACGTCGATCAATTCTTTTTCGGCCGTGCGCGGTAATTCCGCGACCGGACGATTGACTGCTTTTTTTTCCATCTCCGCGATTTCTTTCAGCGGAAATTCTGATTGCGCACGGTTAGGCGAAGTTGCCTCCTTGTAACCTTTGATGTCGGTAATACTGGTGGCATTCCGGATATCGGGATTTTTCGTAAATCCACTGGGTTCGAATCGTTGATAAGCAAACTTCTTGACCAGGCTTTCCAGCGGCACGCCGTACTGCAAGGCAATCGATGTCAGCGTCCCGACCGTATCCATTAAGCCGCCAATAGTGCTTCCTTCCTTCGACATGGTGATGAAGAGCTCCCCCGGCTGGCCATCTTCATACAATCCAATCGTGATGTAACCTTCATGACCCGCGATCTCGAACCGGTGCGTCAAGGACATGCGCGTGTCGGGCATGCGGTGACGAATTGGCTGATCCAGTCGGCTCCGCAGCATCGCGATCTCTTCTTCTAATTCGAGAATGCGTTTCTGCAGTTCTTTCGGATCGGCGATTACATCCATGGGGCCATCGAACGCGCCCATGTCGCGCGTTTTTCTGGTGTTTAACGGGGCGGAACGCTTCGAGCCATCGCGGTAAATGGCGATCGATTTCAACCCCAGCCGCCACCCTTCCACATAAGTATTCATGATGTCGTCAATAGTGGCATTCTCCGGCATGTTGACCGTTTTGGAGATCGCGCCACTGAGGAAAGGCTGCGCTGCCGCCATCATTCGTAGATGTGCCATATAACGAAGACTGCGTTCGCCAAGATGCGCGCGAAATGCGCAATCAAAAATCGGCAGATGCTCCGGCCGCAACGGCGTGGGATAAACCCGGCCCGCCTCCGCAGTGCCCGCCACAACCGCGCTATGATCGGCTCCGGGCGTGGCATCCTCGATCGTGTCGAAAAGATCGATGTGCTCGATGATGCGCGCGATCTCTTCTTCGTCGTAACCGAGATGTTCCAGTGCCGGTCGGATCGTTTGGTTAACGATTTTTAGCATTCCGCCGCCGGCCAGTAATTTGTATTTCACGAGCGCGATATCCGGCTCGATCCCGGTCGTATCGCAATCCATCAGAAAACTGATGGTGCCAGTGGGCGCGAGCACAGTCACCTGGGCATTGCGATAACCGTGACGTTTGCCGAGATCGACCGCGCGGTCCCAGGCATGAGCAGCTTCCTTTTTCAAATAAGCAAATTCCTCCGCATCCGGAATTTCCTCGACCGCCTCCCGATGCAGATCGATCACTTCCAGCATCGATGCGACATTATCTCTCGTCGCCGGTTTGCTCACTCCGCTGCAACGCGCGTCCCGATAACCCGGGAACGGTCCCATTGTTTTCGCCAGGAACGCGCTTTGTTCATATGCTTCGCCGGTCATAATCGCGGTGATGGCGCCACAAAGCGCGCGACCTTCCACACTGTCATAGCCGTAGCCGTAGCTCATCACGAGCGAGCCGAGGTTGGCATAACCGAGTCCGAGCGTGCGAAAAATATGCGAATTCTCCGCGATCTCCTTGATTGGGTAGCTGGCGTTATCGACAATAATTTCCTGCGCAGTAATGAAAACGCGCACCGCCGCTTTGAAGCGCTCGACATCAAACATGCCGTCCGCTTTCTTGAACTTCATCAAGTTAAGTGAGGCCAGATTGCAGGCGGTATTATCGAGGAAAAGGTACTCACTGCACGGATTAGTAGAATTTTGTCGGTCTGTTCCTTTGCAGGTATGCCACTTGTGAATGGTGGAATCGAACTGCATCCCGGGATCGCCACAGACGTGAGTTCCTTCCGCGATTTTGCGCAGCAACGTGCGCGCATCTTTCCGTTCGCAGGGTGAACCATCACGCACCCGCCGCGTCCACCATTCCCGGTCCTCCAACGCTGTGTGCATGAAGTCGTCGCTCACCCGCACGCTCAGATTTTCGTTCTGATACATGACCGAGCCGTAGGCGTCCCCATTGTAACTGCCGTCGTATCCTTGCTCGATCAACGCCCACGCTTTCTTCTCTTCCTTCTGTTTGGCATCGATGAATTCCTCAATGTCCGGGTGCCAATCTTTCAGCGTATTCATCTTGGCTGCACGCCGGGTTTTGCCACCGCTCTTCACCACGTTGGCGACCTGATCGTAAACTTTCAGGAACGAAAGTGGCCCGCTTGGTTTGCCGCCGCCGCTTAATTTCTCGCGCGTACTGCGCAAGGTAGAAAGATCGCTCCCCGTCCCGCTCCCATATTTAAATAGCATCGCTTCGCTCGTCGCCAGCCGCATGATGTCTTCCATCGTGTCGTCCACCGATTGGATGAAACAGGCGCTGCCTTGCGGATACTCGTATTGCGTCGCGGCGCGATCGGCCGTTCCCGTTTCGCGATTGTAAAAGTAATTGCCTTCGCCCGCGCCGTCGCCGATGCCGTACTGCTGATAAAGACCGACGTTGAACCAGACCGGTGAGTTGAATGCGCCATATTGATTGAGGCAAAGCCAGGTCAGTTCATCG
>QHPM01000174.1:437-2976 GCA_003219095.1 Verrucomicrobiota bacterium | reverse complement strand
GCATAGGTATTTTTCGTCAACTGTCATATCTCCGTCCCTGCCTGCTCCGCCGAATTAGCGGAAAAAATGTTCGCGTTTAATTATTAACTTTCGTCTAGTTAGCAGTTAGGTCGATGGTCAACTGTTGTCGTGCTTATTTCTTTGCCGTGATCCTACGCTGGCCGAATGTGGTTTGATCGTATGCTTGCTCTGTCGGTGGCGAATAAGCTTCTCGCCGTTGCTGCGATCTTGTTGGTGACCGCAGTTGCTGCTGCCCAGAGCACAACTTCCAATCCACGCCCCCGGGCCTCCGACTTGGGGTTGAAGGTCGGCATCCTGCCGGCCGGACCGCTCGATGCGATCACGGACGTTACTGGCGTCGAAGTCGGGCAGACGACTATTATTCGCGGCGATAACGTGCGTACCGGCGTGACTGCCGTTCTGCCACATTCCGGCAATCTCTATCGCGAGAAAGTGCCCGGCGCGATTTTCGTGGACAACGGTTTCGGGAAGCTGACGGGTTCCACGCAGGTAGAAGAAATGGGCGACATCGAAACGCCCATCCTGCTGACGTCCACCACGAGCGTGCCGCGCGTGGCGGACGCACTGATCAGTTATATGTTGTCTCTGCCGGGCAACGCGGATGTGCTGTCCATCAACCCGGTGGTCGGCGAGACCAATGACGGATATCTAAGCGACATTCGCGGCCGCGACGTCACACCCGACGACGTGTTCGCCGCCGTTAAGAACGCAAAGGGCGGGCCGGTAGAGGAGGGCAATGTTGGCGCGGGCACCGGCACCGTGGTCTTCGGCTGGAAAGGCGGCATCGGGACTTCGTCTCGCCGTCTACCCGCCAGTCTCGGTGGATACACGGTTGGTGCCCTTGTGCAGACGAATTTCGGCGGGGTGCTTACGATTGCGGGCGCTCCCGTAGGCCAGGAACTGGGCCAGTACTACCTGCGAAAGGAACTTCAGCAGGCTGGCGGCGGCAAAGACAAGGCAGATGGATCATGCATGATCGTCGTTGCAACCGACGCTCCGTTGGACGCACACA
The DNA here is from genome assembly GCA_003219095.1 of Verrucomicrobiota bacterium. Lineage (GTDB taxonomy): Bacteria > Verrucomicrobiota > Verrucomicrobiia > Chthoniobacterales > UBA10450 > AV69. The sequence goes on along the minus strand of QHPM01000174.1, from coordinate 1,943 downwards.
ATCTAAAGCGCCTGGCGGCGAGGGCGTGGTTGGGCGTCGCGCGCACAGGGAGTTCAGCCTCAAACGGCAGCGGGGACTACGCGATTGCATTCTCGACACCGCCGCAGGTGCGGATCCATGCCGGTGATAAAGCGCTGACCCGGAAAGCGGAAGTAATGACCAACGACGCGATGTCACCGCTGTTTTTGGCCGCGATCGAAGCGACGGAAGAAGCGGTGTACAACTCGATGTTTAAGGCAACGACAATGACTGGCAACGGACACACGGTCGAAGCCCTGCCGATTGATAAGACGGTGCAGGTACTCAAAGAACACCGGGTGATCAAGTAGCGAATCGCATCAGCCAGCGCCGCAGTTGGATGCGTCTAAGCAGAAGGGATGCTTGAGTGGATCCTCGCATCGGAGGCGGTGTTGCCTCGGCTACTTGTTTATGGGTGATAAACCAGGAGCGATGATTTCCAAATCGCCGTTGGTTGGTCGGCGGTCTGGAGACTGCTCTCGTTGTAACGAGGGCGAAGATTCGATGCGACTCCCGAAATCCCGATTTAGCCGGCTGGAAACGAAGAGCTCAAAACGAGCAAATTCGGTTGGAAATGGAAGGCGGACAGTGAGATATTTGTGCTCCGAATTTTTGTCCCTGAATTCGAAAACATGCAGGTCGATTTACCGGAAACGACTTCGAAAATAGGCGGGCCGCTGGTGCGGCAGTTCTCCGTTTTCCTGCCGAACAAGGTGGGCGCCATGCTCGAGGTCGTAAAACTACTCAATGCTCACGCCACTCACGTCGTGGCCCTCAGCGTCTCGGAATCGACCGATGCCGCCATCGCGCGCATCATTGTGAGCGACCCCGAGCGGGTGGAAGAGTTGTTCCGCGAAAACAACGTCGCCTTCGGAGTCTGCGAGTTAATGGTGGTGGAGCTGCGCGAAGTCGCCACTCAGTTCATCAAAATTCTGGCCACCCTGCTGATGGCGGAAGTGAATGTGCATTTCAGTTATCCGCTCCTGACCCGCCCCAATGGTCGCGCCGCCCTCGCCATGCATGTCGACGATTCAGAGTGCGCCTCATCGGTCCTACAAGGCGAAGGTTTCCGCTTGCTTTCGCAACGCGACATCTCGCGGTGACTCTTTACCGGAGGGACGCGCAGAAGCGCGTCCCTTCATCCATGCTGCCTATTTCTTCCACCTCGCCCGCAGGGCGACGGGTGCCATGCCACATCGGCGGTCATAGACCGCCGCTACAGGCTTTTTTGAACAATTGCTCGCCTCACCTTGTCCACGTGCAGTCGATTGACAGTTCGCTCGCGTCCCGTTAACTGAAATAGGTGTAATGCCCGTTCTCGCCGCTTCTTCATCGCCCAGCGACCGGACCTACTCCGTCGCGGTCGGTATTGTTCTCGTTTTTGCGGTGGTCGAAATTTTTGCAATCGCAATCCATTTCGGCGCCGAGTACCGCAGCGAGCGAGCGACATTGCAATCGCTAAAAAGACCGGCCGCATCGAGCAGTGCG
>QHPM01000174.1:0-393 GCA_003219095.1 Verrucomicrobiota bacterium | reverse complement strand
CGCGGCGACACGGCCAACGCACTGGCACGCTTGCAGGATGCTTCTCAGCGCGACCCGAGGAATCCGCAGGTGCTGGCGGAAATGGCGGCGATTTACGAATCAATCCAGCTCTTCGATCGTTCTAACGAGACTTGGCGGAAAATTCAAGATCTCGGCCCTTCTGCTGGTCCGCTCTACGAACTCGCGGACATGAAGTTGCGGGTGGGGGCAGCGGCGACGCCGGCGGCCGGCGTGCCCCTGGATACGGCCGGCAAACCGCTGGATGCGGAGGGACTTCCTGAAGGCTCAGTCTTCGGCGTAACCAGCATTGAGACGGAGCAGATCCCGGATCCGGAGACAGAAAGAAATTTGCGCTTAAAGATCGGGATTAAAAAGCGGCAGGGCGTGGCAATC
>QHPM01000165.1 GCA_003219095.1 Verrucomicrobiota bacterium | reverse complement strand
AGGAGAAAACTCCGCCCAGAGCGGCGCGCATGGAACATAGGCATTCCTGCCGGTGCGCTCAGCGGACATTCTGTCGGCTGTGTTTTTTGGGTTTTGCAGCGCAGTGCAACTGCGCTGGGCGCACAGACTAAAAGTCTATGTTCGAATGTCGGAGAACTCCGCCCAGACTGGCGCGTGGTCGGACGGATCCTTGCCTTTGCGCATTTCGCGATCGATCCCCGCTGCCGTGCAGCGTTTGGCCAGTGATTCGCTTGCCAGGATTGCATCGATGCGTAGTCCGCGATTTTTTTGAAACGCCAGCATCCGATAATCCCACCAGCTGAAAAGGCCGGCTTCAGCATGATGAATGCGAAGGGTATCGCGAAAACCGATTTGTTCGAGCGCGCGATAAGCAGCGCGTTCTTCTTCGGAACACATAATGGCGCCGCGCCAAAGCGCGGGATCATGCACATCGCGATCTTCCGGCGCGACATTGAAATCGCCGCATACCAGGACGCGAGCAAAAGATTTCTTCGCCTCCGCGACGCAATCGCGCAGTTGAACGAACCACTGCAATTTGTAATCGAACGCGGGCGAGCCGACCGCCTGTCCGTTTGGCGCGTAAATGGAAAACACGCGCACGTTATCGATCGTTGCCGCGATCACTCGTGCCTGCGGATCTTCGTTTTCATCGCACAACGCGGCTTGCCGTTCGCGCAGCTCGTCCCGAGAAAGAATCGCGACGCCGTTATAAGACTTCTGGCCGTGAAACACGCAGCGATAACCCGCGGCTGAGAGCGCGAGCTCGGGAAATTGATCATCGCTGCACTTCGTTTCCTGCAAGCAAACGATATCTGGCTCTTCTTTCCCAAGCCAATCGAGCAGACGTCCCTGGCGTTTGCGTAATGAGTTGATGTTCCAGGAGATGATCTTCATTTGTAGCCGCGCCTCTGTGAGGCGCGCGGGCACGGCTCATAGAGCCGTGGCTACAGCAGGAATGCAAACAGCGAATCGTTTTCGGCAAGCTGCCGAAAACCGCGGGCTGGCAGCCCGCGCTCCCCGGATCACAACTCCAACTCCACGCCCGGCGTCGGCACGATCACATCACAGTTCGGTAATTCGCGCGCGAGCTTTGCCCGCATCCCGCGAGGCATGCGCGCTGAATTGAAATTGCTCGATGTGACAGCGCAACGTTTGTGGCGTCTCGTCGGGATCGAGCGAAATCCTGTCGCCGATTTTGGCGGACCGCAAAATTCCACCAGGCGATTCCGGATCAGCGAAGCCGACGAACAAAATCGAGTGCTGCGGAACTTCCACCAGGCGGCGCGCGAAAATGTTGGAAAGCGTTTTTGGTGTCATCATTCCGCTGGAAAGCGCGTAAACGCGGCCGGCGCGTGCAGGGCAATCGTTGATGGTCTGCCCATTCAGGACAAACGGCGCAACATCGTGCATCAACTGTAGACGCGGCCGCTGCCGGCGCGTTTGCTGGGCCCGGCGATCGTACACCTCTGTCATTTTCGAGCTGAGTCCTCCGATATAGGCTGGAAAGTCTAATTCCTCTTGGCGACGAAATTCGTAGAACATCCCAAGCGCTTCCTGCGTTTTGCCCAGCGCAAAGACTGGAATCAGGGCGCAGCCGCCACGGCTAAAGGTTGCTTCGATCGCGTCGGCCAGTTTTTTTTCTTCCGAAGCGCGCGACCAGCCCGCCGGCTGGGGATTATCGCCGCGGGTGCATTCCATGATCAGAACGTCGATATCGCCTTGCGGAAAAATCGCCGATTGCATGATCGTTTGATCATCGAAGTTGACGTCGCCGGTGTAAAAGATCGTTCGCCCTTCCGCGCGCAAAAGGATTCCGGACGAACCGAGGACGTGTCCGGCGTCCCAAAACTCGAAAGTCAACGCGTCGCTATCACCAACCCGATCACCGCTGGTGGTATAAGGCTGCCGGTATTGACAGAGGCGCCACTGGTCGCTGGCGCGATCGGTTTCGCGGTGGCCGAAGAGCGGATAAATCGTGAGGCCAAGGTCCTCTCGCTGTCGCGTCATCACATTCACGGAATTATGGAGAAGAAGCGAGCCGATTTCGCTCGTCGCTTCCGTCATGAAAACGCGCGCATGCGGCTGGCGTCGCATCAAGACCGGGAGCGTTCCGATATGATCCTGATGCGCGTGAGTGATAAGAACTGCGTCGATGGTTTGGCCCTCGATCGGCTTCCAATTCGGCAGCGCATTTTCGCCGACAGCTTTGGGATGCATCCCGCAATCGAGAATCAACCGCGCGCCAGCACTCTCGACATAGTAAGAGTTTGCGCCGATCTCAGTATGTCGAGTGAGATTGATGAACTTCACGACAGGCGAACTATTTAATCTTCCGTTTCCCTTTTATTCCTATTTTTAATCTTAATCCTATTCGTATTCTAAAATCGGATTAAGAATAAGATTACGAGTAGGAATAAGAGAAAAAAATAAGCGCCAGGGCGACTGACTCAATCATCCTTACCTAAAGTAATTCCTCAAAAATCCGCATCCAATTTCGGAAAAGAATTTTTTCGATTTGGCTGTCGTCGAATCCACGTTCGATCAACTTGACCGTCAAATTTCGAGCCTGGCGGTGATGCAAAAGGTCGGGAATGAAATGTACGTTAGGGAACTTTTGGTGAAACTTCGCACGCTCATCTTCAGACCAGCGCCGGTATATGAATTCGAAGAAATCGAAACCGATACCGACGCCGTTGATGCCGATCAGGTCTACGACGTAGGCGATGTGATCGACATAGCGATCAAGCGTAGCATCTTCTTTTTTTGAACTAACGAGAACGGAATTGATTCCGATCACGCCGCCGCGTGCCCCCACCATTTTAATTTGCTCGTCGCTAATGTTGCGCTCGATATCGTAGTATTTGCGCGCGTTGGTGTGCGAAACAACCACAGGCCCGGCGGTATTTGCCAAAATGTCGTTGAAGCCGGCCGGGTTAATGTGCGCAAGATCGAGAATCAGACCGAGCCGTTCGCATTCCCGGACCAGCTCGACTCCGAAGCCGGACAGTCCTTTGGAAGACGATCCGGTGGACGCAAAAACGCCGCCACTGCCGGCGGCATTGCTGCGCGCATGGGTAAGACCGATCACGCGCAGTCCCAGTTCGTAGAAAATGCGAAGCAAATTTAGATCGGTGCCGAGCGGCTCAGCCCCCTCCATCGCAATCAAGAGCGCAATTTTTCCCTGCTCCCGCGCGCGTTTGATCTCCGCATACGACCGACAAATCGCGAATCGATCGCAGCTCTCCACCTCGACGTAAATTCGCGCCACCTGCCCAAGCGCCACCTCCAGCGCCTTGTCCGGCACATATTGATCTTCAATGTAAATGCCAGCCGCTACCGTCCCAATATCGCCCCCCTCAAATTCCGGCAGAAAATCGTTGGCCAGGACATTTCTACGGTCGCGGTTGTCGTACAAGAACATTGGCAAATCGAAGTGCAGATCGATCATTCCCGGGCCGTGGAGACGCGTGATTCGGGCGTCCAGTGACTCAGCGGAAGGGTTCATGGCAGTGGAGGAGTGATGGAATGCTACGGTGCGGGCGGCGAGGCTACGATGTCGGTTGCCTCGGCTCGATGTTTTGGCCGTGGCCAAACGAAAGCGAGGAGACCGAGCAACCAGCCTGTTCCCAGCGGAACAAGCCCGGGAACCCAAATCGTGTAACGCGCCATTAGCGCGAAGGCGATCAGCGAATAGCCCGCGGTAAAAGCGATCAGCCCGAGAACCAGGTCGACCCGCGAAGCCCGGATTGCGAGCGACGCGAGGAGTGCGATGAAAAAGACCGCGGCGCAGTCAAACAACACGCTGACGCGGCGGACAAAATGCTTGGACTGCAAGGTAGCGATGGTAGCAGCAAAAACGTCGGCCGGTGCGAGCGCATTCGAAGGGGTGCGCGCCAGAATCAATTCATCATGCAGGCTTTCCAGCGAAGACCTTTTTTGTCGCCGTTGTGCGAGCAGAAGCAACTCGTTCAGCCCGAAACGACGTCCGAGTTTCGACGAATTTGGATTTACCGTCAGTGAGCCGTCCCAGTTAATTGGAATTTTGCGATCGCCTGGCAGTGTGATGTAGGAGACGACTTTGATCTGCACTTCACTCATTGGAATGCGTGCCCAGATCAAGAACGCTTGCAGAGCGAAGGCGGGAATAATTTCGCCGCGATAGTTAAAAAGTAACGGAACACGCGTTGGCGTTTCATCCGGCAAATTGACGTAACCAAGCGAGGAGATCAGTCGCAAATCTTCATCGGGTTGATGCTGAATTCCGGTGAAGCTGGGGAGATCCCCACGCCGTCCGCTTACGTGGACAAAGCCCGGTATTTCGGCAGGCGGTGCATCCGGATCGGGCGTCGAGGTTAGCTCAGCTGAGAGCAGCAGTTTGGGAATGCGCATTGCCTGGTCGAGAAAAACCTGTTCCTGGTCTTTGTCCCGCTCGCGCCATTTCAAGAGTGGGTCGACTGCAACCACAGTGGGTTTGAATTCGAGAATGGCTTGGAAGAAGAGCGCGAACTCGAGGGGCGAGACCGCGCCGGCGCTACCGCGCGATTCTTGAGGATTGCCCGGTGCCTTTTGATTCGGCTGTGTTTCAACAACCGGCTCGCCGCCGATTTCGACTACGGTCAGTGGCACACGATCACCGGATGCCGGGGTATTTCGCAACAGCCAGTCGAGGAAAAATGCGTCCGCCTTTTCCACGTACGGATCGCGGGCCAGCAGCAAGGCCGCTAGGACAACGACGATGGCGAGAAGAAGACGCTGCATCGCGCGCGAAATTAGAAATGGCGCGATACAAAGACAAACTTAATCGCGCGGCGAGATCGATCGGGCGGGCGATTTCCACTCCCTTGTCATGTCGAGCGGAGTCGAGACATCTCTAATTATTCTCCAAGAATATCCGGCGCCGGATCAATCCAACGTGGCGATCAGCTTTACTTTTTTGGCGCGCGACCAGTTTTTGGTTTCTTACAGCGATAATCGGCCGCGAAACCTGGAGTCTCTCCGGCACGATGCTATGGTGATTCTGCGCCCTAAAACGTTGGTCACGCCAACGTACAGTACGTTGTCATGCTCATTCGTGACGATATAGATCCGGAAGTCATAGTCCCGCGCCACCGAAAATAGTTAGAGATTCCTCGGCCGCGCTCGGAATGACAAATATGGCGCTCAAAAGCGAAGCTGACTCCGCCCGCAACCTGCGAAGAATGACTTTTTATCGATACGTTCTAAGATGCCCTTCTCGCTGATGAAACGATTCGATATTTCCGTGCTCATGACCGATGAGCTGCGCGCCTTTCTGCAGGGCGCTCATCCGGATCCGTTTCGCATTCTCGGTCCGCACCGATTGCGTGACGATGTGTTGGTCCGCGTTTTTCGCCCCGATGCGCGCGAGGTCTCAATCAAACTCGACAACAATGGGTCTGTTATTCCAGCGGAGAAAATTCAAGGCGACGGATTGTTTCAGGCCACGCTCGAGAAATGCCCGCGTGATGTTCCTTATACCCTGAAAATCAAACGGTGGGATGGCAGCGAACAGATCACGCGCGACCCTTATTCCTATGGCGTGATCATGGGCGAAGTTGACGTTCATCTTTTCGCCGAAGGCCAACACTGGCGTCTTTATGAAAAATTCGGCGCGCATCTCCGCAAGATCGACAACGACACCGGCGTTTACTTCGCGGTCTGGGCGCCAAACGCGCAACGCGTCAGTGTGGTCGGCGATTTTAACGGCTGGGATGGCCGCGTTCACGCCATGCGCAAGCTAGTCGGCAGCGGCATTTGGGAATTGTTCATTCCCGGTATCGGTGAAAATGCGCACTACAAATTTGAGATCCGCACCGCCAGTGGCGCGATTTTCTTGAAAGGCGATCCGTTTGCGTTTTTCAGCCAGCACGGCAAGGAAACCGCCTCGCTGGTTTACGACCTGAGCCGTTATGGCTGGGCTGATGGCGCCTGGATGGAGGCGCGGCGGTCGAAAAATATGCCGGGCAGTCCGTTGAGTATTTACGAGGTCCACCTCGGATCATGGCGGCGCAAAGCGGAGGAGGGAAATCGTTTCCTTAGCTACCTGGAACTAGCCGATACCCTTTTGCCGTATGTTGTCGAGATGGGTTACACCCACATCGAATTAATGCCAGTGGCGGAGCATCCTTTTGAAGGTTCCTGGGGTTATCAGGTCACCAATTATTACGCGCCCACCAGTCGCTTCGGAAAACCAGACGAGTTCCGCCATTTTATCGACCGCTGTCATCAAGCCGGTATCGGCGTAATCATGGATTGGGTGCCGGCGCATTTTCCGAAGGACGCGCATGGTCTGGCCGAATTCGATGGCACCGATCTTTACGAGCACATGGACCCGCGTCAGGGCGAGCAACCGGATTGGGGCACGCTCGTTTTTAATTTCGGGCGCAATGAAGTCCGCAATTTTCTCATCGCTAACGCGCTTTTCTGGCTCGACCAGTATCACATCGACGGTCTTCGGGTAGATGCAGTCGCTTCGATGCTGTATCTGGATTATTCGCGCCAGCAGGGGCAATGGATCCCGAACGCTTTTGGCGGCCGCGAAAATCTTGATGCCGTCTATTTCCTGAAACGTTTTAACGAAGTTTGCTACGAACGTTTCCCCGGGATCATGACCATCGCCGAGGAATCAACGGCCTGGCCCGGCGTTTCGCGCCCGACTTATCTCGGCGGACTTGGCTTTGGTTTTAAATGGAACATGGGCTGGATGCATGACTTCCTCGATTACATGCAGCTCGATCCCATTTACCGCCGATTTCATCAGGGAAATATTACCTTTTCGCTCATCTACGCTTTTCAGGAGCATTTCATTCTGGTGTTGAGTCACGATGAAGTTGTCCATGGGAAACGCTCGCTGCTTTCCAAAATGCCGGGCGACGTCTGGCAGAAGTTCGCCAATCTGCGGATGTTTTATGCGTGGATGTATGGGCATCCGGGGAAAAAGCTTGTTTTTATGGGCGGCGAATTCGGGCAGTGGCGCGAGTGGAATCATGACGCTTCATTGGACTGGGGGCTGTTACGATCGTCCTTGCACGATGGAGTCCGCCGCCTGGTTCAGCATCTGAATTACCTCTATAAAAGCGAGCCGGCGCTGTGGGACCTGGACGATACCTACGAAGGATTCGAGTGGATTGATTTCCATGATGCCGAAAACAGTGTTGTCGCTTGGATCCGCAAATCGCGCGAGGGCGAGATCATTCTTTTTATCGTAAACGCGACGCCGGTTGTGCGTTACAACTATCATATCGGCGCCCCCGCGACAGGTTTTTACCGCGAAATCATAAATACTGACGCCGAAACTTATGGTGGCGGTAACGTGGGCAACCTCGGCGGGATCACTGCGACGGACGAACCCTGGCAGGGCCGGCAGCACTCCCTTTACGTAAACCTGCCACCGCTGGCCACGGTCGCCCTAAAAAAACAAAAAGAAAGTCTTGCAGGGTAGATCGGCCATTTGGTAATTTGTAGGTTCTAAAACTTCCATTCCAACCCCAACTATGAAAACACGCTCTCAATCCGCCTTCACACTTATCGAAATGCTCGTCGTTATTTCGATCATCGCTGTCCTCGCCGCCTTCGCCGTGCCCGCTCTTACCAGCGCGCTCACTAAAGGCCAGATGACCGGCACCATGAACAATGGCCGGCAGCTTTATCTCGCCGCGCAACAAATGGCGCTGGACGGCGCTGCCAACTCCGACCCGAATCTCGTTTGGCCAGGCGATGATACAACTAACCTGGGTAGTTTGGATAACTACATGACCAGGCTTGTCCAGCAGAACTACCTTAAAGCTGGCGATGTTCAGAAACTGCTAAGCGGGCCAGGGGCATCTGCATCTGTCACAACTACTGGCAGCGGTCCTACCCAAACGGTCGCCATAACTGGTACGTCGGCGTTTAAAATTTACCCGGTCGCTGACGCGGACGCGTCGAACGTAGTATTTGCCGCGAGTAGAAATTACACGTACGACACT
>QHPM01000164.1 GCA_003219095.1 Verrucomicrobiota bacterium | reverse complement strand
CGCTACGAATAACGCTAAAGTCGTTTTGATCATGCACCTAAGACAGCATGAGTTGACCAATGTTCAAATTGTCTAGGCGTACCGGTCATCCCGGGCGTAGTCGAGGAACCCCGTAGATGTTACCGGTAAGAGTTCGCGACGGGATCCTTCGACTTCGCTCAGCATGACTACTTCACCTTGAATTGGATCCTGCCATTTTTGGCTTCGGCTATAATAGTTTGCCCTTCACCAAATTTCCCCTCGAGAATGTTGATGCTCAACGGATCGAGTAAGTAGCGCTGGATCGCGCGTTTCAACGGTCGCGCGCCGTAGACCGGATCATAACCTTCGCGCGCAATGAGCGTTTTCGCCGAGTCAGTCAGCTCCAGTGTAATATTTTGCTGGGCCAGTCGTTTCGTTAGACGCGCCAGCTGAATCTCGACGATTTTCTTCAGATCCTCTTCAGTCAACCGATCGAAGATGATGATCTCGTCCACCCGGTTCAAAAATTCCGGACGAAAATGCTCGCGCAACGCATCCATGACCAGTCGGCGGCGACCTTCGCTCGATTCTTCTTCGGTAATGAATTGCGAACCGATGTTCGAGGTCATGATGATGACGGTGTTCTTGAAATCCACCGTTCTCCCCTGCCCGTCCGTGATGCGTCCATCATCCAGCACCTGGAGCAAGACGTTGAAAACGTCGTGGTGCGCTTTTTCGATTTCATCGAATAACACCACCGAATAAGGCTTGCGCCGGACCGCTTCGGAAAGTTGTCCCCCTTCCTCGTAACCAACGTAACCCGGCGGCGCACCGATCAATCGCGCAACCGTGTGTTTCTCCATGTATTCGCTCATGTCGATGCGAATCATGGCGTTCTCGTCATCGAACAAAAATTCGGCGAGCGCACGCGACAGTTCAGTTTTTCCGACGCCGGTGGGTCCGAGGAAAATAAACGAGCCGATCGGGCGATTCGGATCCTGCAATCCAGCACGGGCGCGACGAACCGCGTTCGCGACTGCTTTGATCGCGGCGTCTTGCCCGACGACGCGCTGATGCAAGTGTTCTTCGAGCCGCAATAATTTTGCGCGCTCGCTTTCCTGCAATCGCGACACTGGAATTCCGGTCCAGCTCGAAACGACCTGTGCAATGTCTTCCTCAGTGACTTCCTGGCGCAGAAGTCTTCTCCGGGTCGCGCCGGCATTCTTCCGGGCGTTCTCTTCCAATGCCGCTAATTTTTTCTCCAGCTCGGGAATTCTCCCGTATTGAATTTCGCTCGCCTTCCCGAGTTCGCCGCGACGCTGGGCGCGCTCCAATTCCGTGCGCAATTGATCGAGCTGCCCTTTCAATTTCGCTTGTTCGGTGATTTGCGCTTTCTCTTTTTGCCACTCCGCTTTCAGCGCGTCGGATTTGTCTTTCAGCTCGGCCAATTCTTTTTCGAGTTTTTTCAGCCGCTCTTTGCTCGCCGGATCTTTTTCTTTCTTGAGCGCCTGCCGTTCCATCTCGTGCTGCATGATTTCGCGCTCGATCATGTCGATTTCGGTGGGCATGGAATCGAGTTCGATCTTTAGACGCGAAGCCGCTTCGTCCACCAGATCGACCGCTTTATCGGGCAAAAACCGATCGCTGATGTAACGGTGCGAGAGGACCGCGGCGGCCACGAGAGCGGCGTCGGTAATGCGCACCCCGTGATGCACTTCGTAGCGTTCTTTTAAGCCGCGCAAAATCGCGATCGTATCTTCCACGCTCGGTTCATTCACCTTCACCGGCTGGAAACGGCGCTCCAAAGCGGCGTCTTTCTCGATGTATTTGCGATATTCATCGAGCGTGGTCGCGCCGATGGTGCGCAATTCGCCCCGCGCCAGCATCGGCTTTAGCATGTTGGAAGCATCGACCGATCCTTCCGCTGCGCCCGCACCGACAATGGTGTGCAACTCATCTATGAAGAGAATGATCCCGCCTTGCGAATCAGTCACTTCCTTGAGGAACGCTTTCAGGCGGTCTTCGAACTCGCCGCGAAATTTCGCTCCCGCCACCATCGCGCCGATGTCCATTGCAATGATGCGTTTGTTTTTTAACGACTCCGGGACATCGCCGGAGACGATGCGCCGCGCCAGTCCCTCCACGATGGCGGTTTTGCCAACACCCGGCTCGCCGATCAGCACCGGATTGTTTTTGGTCCGGCGCGAAAGCACCTGCATGACGCGGCGAATCTCATTGTCACGCCCGATGACGGGATCGATTTTTCCCCGCCGCGCCAATTGTGTAAGATCGCGCCCATATTTCTCCAGCGTCTGATATTTTCCTTCCGGGTTTTGATCGGTCACGCGCTGGGAACCGCGCACTTGCTGCAGACCTTGCATGATCTTGTCCCGGGCCGCGCCTAAATCCTTCAGCGCCTTCGCCGCAGAATCCTTTTCGCCGGCGAGAGCGAGGAGATAATGCTCGGCGCTTACGAATTCGTCCTTCAAGTTCGACATCTCTTTCTCGGCTGAGTCGAGGGTGTGCCGCAGATCGTTTGAAATACGCAAATCTGAAACCGCGCCGCTTACTTTCGGCCGGCGCGCCAGATCGGTCTCAAGTCTCGTGCGCAGGGCCTCGACTGAAACCCCAATTTTCTCCAACAACGGGCGCGTCACGCCCTCACCTTGATCGAGCAGCGCGAGCAAGAAATGTTCATTCCCAATTTCCGGGCTCTGCCATTGCGCAGCGAAATCCTGCGCCGCCTGCAGCGCTTCCTGCATTTTCTGCGTGTATCGATCGATGCGCACAGCTAACGGTAACCAAGGAGCGGCGTTTTCAAAAATTAGGCAAGCGGAAGTCTCGGCTCTCCCACAACGAATACGGTTGCGCGTTACTTTCCGCGCTTTGGAAGCGCAAGCATTTTGCAGACATCGGGGAGCAGCGCTCTCAAGACCGCCGTTTACTTAGGTCGGCGGCTTGGAAGCTGGCGCTCGAACAATATTCAGTCTGCATTTTCCCCGCGCGGTGAAGATTCGTCTTCGGGGAGCGCGAGCACGCTGCTCGCCGCGGACGGCATTCTGCCGGGCGTTGATTATCGAAGGCGGCGGCTGAGAAGCTGCCGTTCCTTGATGGCTCGGATAATCATCAATGTGTTACAATCCCTGCTTTATGTCGGAGGAAACGCGATCACTCTGGGAAATTTACGATTCCGAGGTTCCGCCGTGGCGTCGCGGGCGAACGATTCTCATTTGCATCGCATTTTTTCATTTTCTTTTGCAATGTCTTCTCGCTATCGGGCTGGCACTCAGTGGCAATCTCGATCGCATTTTTTTCTTCGGCCTCGCTGCCGTTCTATTCTGGCTCCAATTCTATTTCGTCTGGATCGGGGTGCGTTGGTTGCGCTGGTTGTGGGGCGCTTGGAACGTTGCGACCGGCTTCTGTTTGATAATCTGGGCCTGGCGCGATTTAAGCGCGATCGAGACCTTTTTCGGTTCGATGAACATGGTGATTGGTGTCTACCTTTTTTCGCCGTCGGTTTATTTTTTTGCCAAACGCCAAAAGCAAACCATTCGCTGGAAAGAATCGCTTTTGTTCGCAGCAGGCTGCTTTTTAATAATGTGCAACATCGCTGCTGCCGCAGTCGGTTTTTGGTTCTTGTTCGAAGAACGCCGGCGCGATGCCTGCCACTTCGCTGATCAAGCAGGTCAATACATCTATGTCAGTCAGGATCGCGATTGGGCGTTCGCTCACGTAACCCGGACATCGTTCGACCAGAACGGATCTGAGCGATTGAATTACTTTCTTGATTACACAAGCACCAGCCTCGGTTCCGTTCAGCAGATCTCGCCGGCGAACGGAACTGTTCGGGTGCATTTTAGATTCCCATGGCGATTCGAATCTGACGCGGTGCTAGCTTCGCGCGCGGAGAGCGCGAATGGACCGGCGCAGCTTCACTTCATCCTGTTGAATTCCGGCAAACGCTGGGAGATACAACATCTGTGGTGGGATTATTTGCCGATCACCGACGTCCCGAAGACTTCGTCACCATAGTTCGGCGTGATGCAGTGAGGATGAAGGAATCTCTGTTTGGGGGAACAAATTTTTGCGGAGGACGGCGGCTACAAGCCGGGATGATGGGGTTATTAACCTGCGTTCCTCAAAGCACTAGAACGTGCTGCGGAAAATCATGGACGAACCTTCAGTTCCATTTCACACTGGCGGTCGATTGATATGACGAAAGAAACGCAGAAAGCTCTGGCAATTATTATCGCATCCCTGGGAGTGCTGGCGGTCCTGTTGCTCTGGGCGAATCATCTTCGGCCGCATCCGTAAAATCCGGCGCCGGACTCGACGCGATTGCCACTGCATCGCGTCACACGTATCTGTCTTTGCTCATGAACTCCGACGCGCCCGCTTCTCGAGGAAAAATGTTGGCGCTGCTGCGCCCCGGTCCATTCCGCCGCTACATCATTGGGTCCGTTATTTCCGATACCGGCACGTGGATGCAAGTAATGGCGCAAGGCTGGCTCATGAGCACGCTTACCAACAAGGCGATTCTGCTCGGGATGGTCAATTTTGCCGCCGGAATTCCCACGCTCGCGCTCACCATGCTCGGGGGTTCGGTCGCCGACAAATATGACAAGCGAAAAATTTTAATCTGGACGCAATTTGTCCAAACCGCGCTCGCGCTCATTCTCGGGATACTCGTTTACACCGGCCGGATTCACGTCTGGCACGTAGTGGTAGTCGCTGCGTTTTTGGGAATCTGCATCGCGTTTGAAATGCCGGCGATTAACGCGCTCGTTCCCGAACTGGTAAAACGCGACGAGATTGCAACTGCCATTGCGCTGGACCGTTCCGTTTTTCACGGATCGCGTTTGGTCGGTCCTTCGCTCGCGGGGTTATTTGTGGCGTGGTGGGGCGCCGCCTCCGCCTTTTTTGCAAACGCCGGATCGTTTTTCGCTCTGGTGATCGCGCTGATTTCTTTGCCGCCGCGCCCATTAGGGACGGCAGAAGAAGAAGAGCAACGCCGCAGCGGATTCAAAGAGGGACTGCTTTATGTTCGCCGGGATCGCACCATTCTTTGCATGATCGCTTTGATCGCACTCACGACCATTTTCGTTTTCCCATTTCTATCGGTAATGCTTCCCCTGTACGTCCGAAACATTCTCAAGCTCGGACCCGAGCGACTGGGATGGTTGATGGCAGTCTCTGGCACCGGCGCGCTCTTCGGCGCATTGGGATTGCTCAGCGTTGCCCGCGATCATCGGTTTCGCTTCATGACCGGCGCGGTCGTGCTCGTTGCGCTCGCGCTCTTATGCATGTCACAGTCGAATAGTTTTCTTCTCACCGCTGTTTCGATGGGAATTCTCGCTGTTGGCCTGTCGGCGAATTTCGGACTAGCCAACACTATCGTGCAAGAACGGGCCCCGGCCCCGTTGCGCGGCCGAGTTTCTGCCGTCTTTGGTCTCAGTTTTTTTGGCTTAATGCCGATTGCCGGCCTGCTTACCACCGGTCTTTCCGATTTAATCGGAATGCGCACTGCGCTTGGGATTTCCGCCGTCCTTTTCGGAATATTCGCGGTGTTGATATTGAACCTCGCCGGTCGAACTGGGTGCGAGAAAACCGGCGCCGCCATTCCCGAAACCGAAGTCCAACCCGCTGCCGTCGCGTGACGATCACGCGATGATTGCATTTTCCACCTGCTGGAATTCCGGTCGACATACTTCCGGCGACGAGATGTTGCGCGAGATCCAGGCGCTCGGATTCAATCTCATCGAGCTCGGTCATGGCATTCGCATTTCGCTCATTCCTGGAATTCAAAAAATGTTCGACGACGGCGAAGCACATTTCAGTAGCCTGCACAATTTCTGTCCGCTACCGGTGGAAATAATGAGCGCGTCACCGGATTGTTATGAATTTTCCGCCGCTGGAAAAAGTGAGCGCGATCGCGCCGTCAAACAGACCCTGCAAACACTGGATTTTGCGGAGCGCTTGAACGCGCCGTTTGTCGTGCTGCATTGCGGCTCCATCTCGATGAATCCAATCACCGATGAGTTGATTGCGCTGGCGCAGAACGGCGGCCTTCTTTCACGCAAATACATTCGGAAAAAAATCGACGCGGTGCGAAAGCGGGAGCGCGCCGCGCCTGCGCATCTGGTGCGCGTCAAGGAATGCCTCAAGCCAATCGTCGAACGC
>QHPM01000027.1 GCA_003219095.1 Verrucomicrobiota bacterium | reverse complement strand
ACCAACGAATGTGAATATTATGAATATGAAAACCAGATTGATTGCAGTTGTTTCTGCCCTAGCGGTGAGTTGCCTTACCCTGATCTTGTCTAATACGGCGGTGGCTCAGATGAAGGAAGGTCAAAATTATCAGCAAGCAAACCCGAAGGGACCTGATTCAAGCAAGGTCGCTAAACAGGGCACGGGTGGCGCCATTGTCGCGACGCAGATCAGTCCACAAGACGCCGCCAAAAAGTATCCGGCGCCGAAGGGGAAGTATCCAATGGGCGAAAGAGATCCCCATAAAGCCGATGGCGTTGTCAATAGTCCATATCCGCCTCGCACGGAGTTTGATTGCTCAAACATCCCCCACGGTGGTCTTGTTCTGGACACGCACGTCAATAAGGTATTTGTCAGGCCATAGCTCTGTCGTGCTTCGACTTGGCCGATGGAAACCAGCGGGCTTTGTAGAATATAACCGTCGAAAACTTTCGGTCACTTGCGTGGTTCAATTCGTCAAGGAAAATCACATATGAAACTAAAGTTTTTCACGGGTATTTCGGGCATTGCGCTGGGTTCTTTCATTCTCAGTTCCTGTGACACTCCCACCGGAGCAGGCGCTGGCTACGGCGCGGCCGCTGGTGCCATCATCGGCGGCGCTGCCACCGGGCATGTGCGAGGCGCTGCCATCGGAGCAGCGGCCGGTGCGGCCACAGGAGCGTTAATTGGCCATTCCATCCAGGAAGACCGGGCGCGCGCTTATGGGCCGATGCCACCGGGAGGTTGGCCGCTCGCGCGTTACACCAACACGCCTGGAGTTTTCCGCAGCCCATATACCGGTCGCCGCTATGACCTGAGCGGGGTGCCCCCGGGCGGGCTCACCCGTGATATTGATACGGGGCAACTTTTCCGTCGTCCCTACCGCGGTTACTACTAAGATTAGAATTGCAATTTCGGGCTGATCTCTCACCCCGGGTCGGCCCGATTTTGTTTAGCGAGTCAACAGAACGCTTCCGTCGCGCCGGGGTTGTGCGAGGGCGGAGCAATTCGTTGTTTACCTGCTGCGTGTTAACTTGGTGAGGCGGGCACGTCTTCATTCGGACGGCGCCTTTTTATTCTGTCATCCCGAGCCGCGCAGCCAGTGCCAGTCCGGCTCGGACCGAGGGACCTCACGATGCCTCGGTAATTATCGAATTTTCCAGAGATCCCTTCGCCGTCTGCCGCGGCTCAGGATGACGGAGATGGCGACGGCACGTCGCCCTCAATTCTTCCGCAGCGAATCGACGATCGCCTGCACGCGCTCATCCATCTTGAGTAGCTCCGGCCAGGACCGGTGATAATTTTCGCCTGGCAATTTTCGCGTGGCATCGATGCCCATGTGCGATCCGATGTTTTGCTCGGTCGGAGCATGATCGAGTGAGTCGCTCGGGTTGCGAATAATGGTGCTGTCGCGCTCGGGATCAGTATTGGCGCATAAACGGAAGAGCACTTCGCTGGTGTCGTGCACGTCGCAATCTTCATCCACCACCACAATATATTTGGAAAACATCATCTGCCCCATTCCCCACAACCCATGCATTACCTTGAATGCCTGATAGGGATATTGCTTCCGAATGCTAACAAAAACCAGATTGTGAAAAACGCCCTCCGGCGGCAGCGTCATATCCACCATCTCGGGAAAATTCATTTTGAACACGGGCAGAAAAATCCGCACCGTCGCGTCGCCCATGTAAAAATCCTCCATCGGCGGCGGGCCGACGATTGTCGTCGGATAAATGGCATCACGCCGATGCGTGATCGCGGTCAGATGAAAGACCGGGTAATCCTCGACCGCGGTATAGAAACCGGTGTGATCGCCGAAGGGTCCTTCCGGTCGCATTTCGCCGGGTTGGACAAAACCTTCCAAAACGAAATCGGCATCGGCGGGAACTTCCACGTCGATGGTCTTGCATGTCACCAGCTCCACCGATTTCTTACGCAAAAATCCAGCGAACAAAATTTCATCGAGTCCGTCGGGTAATGGTGCGGTTGCAGCAAAAGTGAGCGCGGGATCGCCACCGAGCGTGACCGCAACCGGCATGCGCTCGCCGCGCTGGTAATAGACCTTGCCATGACGAGCTCCGACTTTGTGCACCTGCCAGTGCATTGCAGTTGTGCGCCCATCGAAAAGCTGCATTCGATACATCCCGACATTGCGTGCGCCGCTTTCGGGATCGCGGGTATGCACGTTCGGAAAAGTAATGAAACGTCCACCGTCCTTCGGCCAGCACTTGAGAACGGGAAGATCAGATAACGTAATGCCAGCCGTTGCCGGATGCTCGATCCTGGATGCTGGAGGTCTTTTATCGAG
>QHPM01000163.1 GCA_003219095.1 Verrucomicrobiota bacterium | reverse complement strand
CCTGTTCTTCCTGATCTGCACTTGGACGTCCTATGCCCGCTGGGCGAATTTCCAGTACCGGTCGTTCGACCTGGCCTATTATGTCCAGGCGATCTGGCAGCTCATTCACGGACGTCTTGATGTGTCGGTTGAAAACGTTCCTCTGCTCGGCAACCACGTTGAGCCCATCCTTTTTCTCTTTGCACCGCTCTTCGCCGTTTTTCGTCACCCGATGCTTTTTGTTGCAGTGCAGAACGCTGCGCTCGCGACAATGCCTCTGGTTGGCTATAACATCACAAAACGGCTTGGACTCGATGGAAAACGCGCCTGTTTACTGAGCGCCGCGCTCTTGCTCGCGCCGGCCGCGGGCTACATCGCCATTCATGAGTTCCATCCCGAAGCTCTGGTCGCGCCGTTCCTTCTATTAATGATTCAAGCGCGAGTGGCGAAGTCGATTAGTCGCCATTGGCTCTGGTTCGTCGCTGTTTTGGCCTGCAAGGAAAACATGGCGCCACTGCTGATCGTTTACTGTGCAACACAATGCGTCGCCGAACACAAACGTGGCCTGGCCGAACTGTGCCGTTGGTATCTCTGGCCAATGAGCGTGGCCCTCATCTGGTTCCTGTTGTGCACCTACATAATCACGCCGGCGCTGAATGCCGGTAATATCGATTACGTTGCCTTGTACGATCAGTTGGGCACCTCGCCAGGAAATATTCTGATCAACGCCATCATCCGACCGCTATTGATCGGAAAAGCGCTTCTGCAATCTCTCACTCACGGAAACCTCGTTTGGGGACTTCTCTTTCCGTTTCTCTGCCTGCCGTTGCTTAGGCCACGCTGGATCGTTATCGCCGCGCCGATTCTGCTACAACACCTCCTTTCCTGGCGCTCGTCGGAATGGATGATTTATTTTCATTACGCCGCGCCGCTTCTTCCTCTCTTCTGGATCGCGTCGGTCGAAGTAATCGCTTCTTCAGATGAATGGAAACACATTCCCTCGTTCGTTTCGCGCGCGACCGCATGGCTGGTCATCGCCGGCTGTGTGGTCGCGCAGATTTGGCTCGGGCCTCTCGCCCGAATCGCCACCACAACTGCCGATTGGTTCGGAGCCGGTCAAGAACGCGCGCGTAAAAACGCTTTCATAGCTCAAATTCCACCAACCAGCAGTGTGGTGGCCCCACTCTCCTACCTATCTCACCTTGCGATGCGTGAGAAATTGTACTCTCTTCACTATATTCTGAAGGGTCTTAAGACTCTGAGCCGATCATCCTACGAGCCGCCGTCAGCAACGGATTTTGTGCTGATTGATTATCATGACTCGGCCACCTTCGACCCGGGCGCTGGCTTTTATCATCCCACCATGAAAACGGTCGACGGCCGGATCGTCCCGTCGAGTGATCGGCTGCTACACGATTTTCTTAAAAACGCAGCCTGGACCGCGGACGAGCAAGATGAACTTACACTGCTGCGGAATTTGGGGAGCCGAAAAGCGTCTGTTACCAGTGAACAATCCTCACCCGCCAATGACGAGCCGGGGGTATTCTCAATCGGTGGGAGCCGACTCATAAGTATCGGAACCATGCGCGAGGTTGTTTCTCCATCCCGGCCGCTGGAAGTTCAGTTGCGCTGGAAATTTCAAGGCGAGCGCGACGTTTTTCCGTGGATGCTTCTCAGGGTATCGCGCGATGAAAAAGTGAGAGTCGCGCTTTTAGTGAAAGGTTTATGCGCTCCTGAGGCGACCGCGGGAATCTTTACGGAGAACTGGCGGCTCGTGACAGCGGAACGACTGCAACCCGGCGATTACTCTCTTGAAGCTCTCTTTCTCGATAACAGCAAGCGCGCCTGGTTAGAAAAATCGGCAGAGATTTTCCTCCCCCTAACAGCTCGGTCTCATCTGCCTTTAAGTAGGCCTGAGCTCCGCCCAAGCTGCTGCGGCTCGGGGGGACAGGTCATTTCGCGCCCGAAGCCTCTTGCCTTTTGGCACCTCCAGTGCTTATAATGGGCTCTCGATGATTCAGGCGAATTGTCGGGCGCGGTTTACCGCAGCAGATTTCGATTTTGTCGTGCGCACTCTGGCACGCTCCCAATCCGAATCCGTCTCCTTAGTCGATCTCCTCGCCGATTACGAGACCCGCGACTCCGTCCTCGATTCCCCGCGCCTGGTGCAGGCGATCCTCGGCAATGACGTGCAACTGCGGATCTCATCCCAATTCTATTTCTATGTTCTGGCGCGATATGTTTTGCGCGACGCCGGAATCCGGGATCGCAAACTGTCCGACTACGTCGGTTCCCTGCTCGAGAATTTCTCACGCGCTCATCTTCTGCGCGGCCCACAAGCGGAAGACGATAAATCGCCGCGCCAATATCTCTCCGATATGTTAATCGCGCTTTCCCGCGCCACCCAGGATGAAGCATTTTTGTTGCGGGCCCACGTCGGGAATTACTCGCTCTTCATTACCGGGATCTTTCATGAGAACACCCAGCGGCGCAGCCTGCGCGGCGCCCCTGACATCGGTTTTTACGAAAATGTTGGCCGGCGCAATTATCATCTCGTCGCCTCTCACGCCACCGCCAAGCGCTGTGAACTTGACGACGTTTATGCCGAACTCGCCGATCGTTTTCGGGATGTCCGGCTCGCGCTCAATCAATTGGCCGATCGTTTGCTCAATTTGGATGAAAGTGACCGGTCCCCGTTGGTATGAATGAAACGCTCTTCAGCCAGATCCAGCGCCTCCTCGAACGCACTTACGCGTACGTCGGCATTAATTTGGAAGATTGCATCATTGATCGGGCCCGTTCGGTTCATCTCAGCAAACTCGCGGGCGCCTCGGCCCGCGAACTGAACGAAATTGCGCGCACTTTTCTTCGCCTCGCCGGCGATCAGCTTTACGTCGGGATCTACTATTCACGCTGGCTTATCGATCAGCTCGAACGCCACGACCCGCGCAGCGGATTGAGTGATTCCAATATTCGCTCACTCATCGTTTTCGTGGAGGAATTGAATCACGCGCTCCACGCCGCGCTCCAGTTTAAGAATGGCCAGCGCCGGATCGCGTCCGAAGAATTTGCGCGCGATCTCGAGCTCCAAGCGCAGGTCGATACTTATCTCGTCCTTCTTTTGTTTGTCGCTTTCTTCCGCAAAACCCAGCGCGTTTCCCGCACCGATCGCCGCTGGTTGCGTTTTCATCTTTTCACCCGGCAATGTCCTGATGCGTTCCGCGATAAAAATTTGCGCGGCCGCTATCTCGAAACTTGCGAACTCGCCGCCAGCTACACCCAGTATCTCGATACCCTCAACGGCGTCCGACGCCTTGATGAAATCCGCAAATTTCGTTCGCTCGATTATTCCGCCAAAAAAGCGCACATCTTCGCCCTGATGGAGCGGACAGCCCCGAAAAATGGAGTCATGGAGTAATGTAGGAACGTTTTTCTCCGTCGCCCCGTTACTCCCTTATTCCAACACTCCGTTGCTGCCTCGCTTCATTCTTCATTGATTTGAGATTTTCTGTCAGGTAAAACACGACACGTGTTCAGCCTGTTCACCTGCGGCGCTCGGAAAGCACTGCTCTTGGCCGCAATTGGCGTAGGATTTTGCCTGTGCGCAAATCCGATCGCGACCGCATCGCCGCCAACTCAGGGCGCCAACCCTTCCACCTCGGCGTCCTCGACCCGCTTCGTCGTTTTGACCCAACCGGTGAAGGTAAAGATCGTCTACGGCGAAACCGTTTTGCCAGCTGGAATGAAACTTCCCGTGGTCTCGAGCGATGCCGATTTCATCCGCGTAAATTACATGGGCGAGATGCACACGATCCCAATCGCTGCCGCTCGGTTCGAGGTCTCTGCGACCGAGCCGCGGGATGCCCCGCCCGCCGAGGGTCCGCCGATGGTTCCAACCGAGCCTCTTCCATCTCCTTCCTCGACGCCCGGGACACAACCACAACTTTCCCTCCAGTCGGGCTACGACTCCCGGATGCAAGGCGGCGACATCAGCATGCGAGAATTGCAATTACTTTTGTCGCCCCACTGTAGCGAAGCGGTGGATCTGAGTGGCGCCGGCACAAAAATCTACAACGGCACCGCCTATCTGATGCATTCTGAACAAGCTGCTACCATTCTCGGTCTTCGACACAGCGTTCCCTCAAGAGTGCCGCTCGCGACGCCCGGTTTCCCGAAAAACTCCATGTACTATATAGGATATGACGGCGCCTTCGAAGGACGCTTTAATCGCTTGTGTTTCGTGACCGACACCGCCAACAAAGTTGTCGCCATTCAGCTCGTTGACGAACATCCGAAAGGCCGTTGGAAATCGGCGGCCGCTCTCGCAGCGGCTACTTGGAGCACTTATAATTTCATTAACGCACGAATGCGGGCCAGCGATACCATGCGTGTGGAAGCGGTGTCAAAACGGCAAGGCAACGTCATCACGATCGAGACTCAGTTGTATCAACGCGTTCGGACGAGGGTCGGCCGAAAGAATGTCGATCGCTACGAGGAGCAGGAAAACGCGAAACTATTCATTCCGATCCCATTCGCTCGCATCATTCTTCATTGCGCCCAGATCGGGCTATCGAAGACGTAACGCAATGGAGTAATGGAGTAATGGAAAAAAGACATTTCCGTGCTGCCGCCATTGCTCCAAATTAATTTGCTCGCTCTTTCCATTTGTGAACACGATTCCATTCCGCTAAACATCAGCCGTGTTCAGCTTGACCATGCTCGGCAGCGGCAGCGCCGGGAATAGCGCTCTCGTTTCCACCAATCATTGCCGGATTTTGATCGACGGCGGGCTGAGCGCGCGCCAGATCGTCGTCCGGCTTGAGCAATGCGGCGTCGCCCCTGAGCAACTCGATGGATTGCTGCTCACTCATGAGCACGGCGACCATGTTTGCGGATTGGAGGTGCTTTGCCGGAAATTTGCCGTTCCAATTTACTGCAATGCGCAAACGGCCGAAGCCATTCGTTGCTTCGGGCTGGCTGAGCACAAAAACTGGCGAATCTTTCGCACCGGTACCGAATTCACTATCTGCGATATTTTGGTCCAAAGTTTTCCCGTCCCGCATGATGCCGTCGAGCCGGTCGGCTACGCCTTTCATGCTGGTAATCGCGGCCTGGGTTTTATCACCGATCTCGGGTATCCCACCAAAATGTTGATCGAACGACTGCGCGAAGTGCATACCCTCGTCATCGAAACCAACCACGACGAAAAACTTTTGCAGAATGATCCGCATCGGCCCTGGCCGGTGAAGCAACGGATCATGTCGCGTCACGGTCATCTTTCCAATGCGGCAGCGGCCAGCGTGATCGAACAATTGTTGCCGGGAAAAATTGAGCGCGTCGTCCTCGGCCATCTTTCGCGCGACTGTAATACGCCCGAGTTGGCTACGGCTGCGGTGCGTCCACAGGTGGAACAAGCCGGCCGCGCTGACCTGGAAGTTTTTTGCGCCCTGCAAAACGCCGTCAGTCCACGGTTTCATATCGGCGAAACATCGCGCGGCGATTTCCAGCCGACCTTTGAAAGCGCGCTGTTTTGCGCTGCGGCGTTGTAGTCGCGGTCGATGGCCGCGGCATTCCAAAACAAGAGTCATGGGTCGCAGCAGACGACCGCCGCTTCAGTAGAAATGAAGATTCGCGATGCCACCGAAGCCGATCTCCCGGCCATTATCGAAATTCATAACACGGCTATCGCCTCGCGCATTTCCACCGCGCAATTGGAGCCGGTCACGGTCGAAGGCCAGCGAGAGTGGTTTCACGCGCATTCGCCAACGCAATATCCAATTTGGGTCGCGGAACTGGAGGGCGCGATTGCCGGCTGGCTTAGCTTCCGGGAATTTCTCCCGCGTTGCGCTTATCAGGGTACGGTCGAGCTCAGCGTTTATGTCAGCGAAAAATTTCGGCGCTGCGGCGTTGGCAAAAGACTGTTGCAGGAAGCGATCGCGCGCGGCCCGCAGCTGGGAATGCACTCGCTCGTCGGATTAATTTTTGGCCACAACGAACCGAGCATCGCCCTTTTCCACCTGGCCGGGTTTGAGTGCTGGGGACTATTGCCCGGTGTCGCTCGCGTTGACGAAAGCCCGCGCAATCTAACGATCTTTGGACGCCACCTCTGATTGCGCCAATGAAGCGAGCCTGGCCCGATATCTTTTGCAGTTATTCGAGATTGTGCGCGATCAACGTCCGCGCTTGGACACTACTCATCAGCATGGGACGCAGAATGGAAATCCGCGGTTTCACATTCGCCGGAAGTTCGCGCGGCGCTTTCCAGCCGATCTTTGAGAGCGCGCTTTTCTGTAGCGGCGGTCTATGACCGCCGAAGATGGTGGAATTCATCAGCTGGAACTACGACCGATCGCGCATTCGTGGCTGATTCGATTTGACTTGCTCATAGTCTGATTGCGCGCAGTGCTCAAAAGCGATGAATGACAGAGAGCATTACCAAGCCTGCTTTGATCTCATGCAGGCGGTGGCGGCTTATCGGCACCAGCCAATTCATCGACGCCTGAGAAAGTTCGCTAAACGCGAGTCAATGGTGCACCTGGACGTTCTCGTGCTGACTTACCATCTTGCCTGGATCTGTCGAGGCTCCATCCTCGAGATAGGAGCGTTCCGCGGCGGGATGACCGTTGCCGCAGCGTGGGGCGTTCGGGATGGGAGCAGCGCGAAAAAACTCATCACCATTGAGCCTGGTGGCAGTCTTCGCAAACATCATCTGGCCACGCGCAACATCTTGCGTTCGTTAAAACGCAATCTCGCGCGGCAAGGTGTGGCCGAACAAGTGACAATCGTAGAGGGCCATTCCTTTGAGCCCGAGGTTGTCGCGGCCGTTCATCACGCCTTGGATGCCGATCAAGTGGCTCTCCTTATCCTGGACGCAGACGCCGATTGTAAACGGGATATCAACCGCTACGGACCCAAACTAATGGATGATTGCTGGTTGATAATCGATGACTACGGCGGCAAAGCCGATAATTGCAAGGTATTGCCCACGAAAACCCAGGTCGATGAACTGGTGAACAGCGGCCAGCTACTGCCCCTCGGTTACTATGGCTTCGGGACCTGGGTTGGCCGATGGCAGGGCCTCATGCCTCCTCGTGCCCAATGATGAGATGAATGACACCGTTAGGCGCGGAGATGAAGAAGCCGTCGAAATCCTCGCGTAATTGCTCCACTTCATCGCGGCGCGAGATGCCGTTCACTTTCAAAAATGACGCCGCTGCTTCGGTGTCATTGGTCTCCAATTCGAGCCAGACATCGGGTTGGCTCAGGTTCGGGACCAAATCGACCCAAAGCCGATTCGGCCCAAACTGAAAAATGCAACCGTCCGCTTCCTCTTCAATCAAAGGTAACGCCAGGGTGTCGCGATAAAAGGCGACAGTCTGTTCGTATGTGTGGGCCGGGCATTTGATCGCGATGTTGGCGCCGCCGGAAAACTGCGGCCCGTGAACGTTCGCTACCATTTACGTGACCTTAGGCTCGCTCGCGCTCGACACAAACGCGCTACAATTGCGCCAGAACTTTTTGCGCGACTTGTTTCGCTTTTTCCAGCGCTGCCGCTTCATCCGCCATTCCGCCAATGCCGATGGTGATGAATGATCTTCCCTTGACGACGTAAAGCATAATCACATTAGGGGGCAATCCGTTCTCTGGTGCGCCATTGAACATGCCCGCTTTGTCGCCCAAGCCCTCGATCGGTTTCATTTTGCCGCCGCTGGACGCGATCTGATCAAATTCGGTTAGCGGATCGACAGTCCCTTCACTGGCCTGGCGGACCCGCAACAGAAGCGAGCGGACAGTCTTCGTGCCGTAGTAATTACACTTCGAATAATGGCCATCCTTTCCGTTGACATTCAGCGGAGTGGGATTTCGCACGGGCTCGCCCAGAATTTTTTCGGCCTCCGCTTTCGAGACGATGGCCGAAACATCAATCAGTTTCTCGGCCGCGAGCGACGAGATCGTTAGCAGGCTAACGATAATGCCGGCCCCCCACAAACCTGCGCGCATTTTCTAGCCGCCGCCAGATCCGGTCCCACCCGGGTGCGTCATCCCCACCGGATCGAGCGCGCCCTCAAGTTCGTTTTCCAGCAGCACATTTTTCTCCCGGCAAATTTCCCGCACGGTTTTGCCGGTTCGCGCGCTCTCCTTGGCGATCTCGGCCGCGCGATCGTAGCCGATCTTCGGCGCCAGACTCGTCACCATCGCCATCGAGAGCTCGACCAGTTCGCGACAACGTTCTTCGTTCGCCTCAATCCCCACCACACATTTCTCGGTGAAAGCGTCGGCCACATTTCCGAGCAGCCGGATCGATTCCAGAATGTTGTGCGCCATTACTGGCATCAGCACGTTCAGCTCGAAATTTCCATTCGCCCCCGCCCAGATAATCGTCGCGTCATCTCCGAAAACTTGCGCGCACACCATCATCGTCGATTCGCACATCACCGGGTTCACTTTCCCGGGCATGATCGAACTGCCCGGTTGCGTCGCCGGTAATCGAATTTCGCCAATACCGCAGCGCGGCCCGCTGCCGAGCCAGCGAATATCGTTGGCGATCTTGAATAGACTCGTGGCAATCGTCTTTAATTGACCGCTCGCTTCCACCACCGCGTCCTTGCTGCCTTGCGCCTCGAAATGATTGCGTCCTTCGAAAAATTCGATGCCGGTGCGCTGACGCAAATGCGCGAATTTTTCCATATTCCATCTGCTGGGCATAGCCAGCAAATTCCTGACCCAGCCGCACCGGCGTGGCATCCATCAAATGGGTACGCCCGATCTTGATGATGTGGTGAAATTCTTTCGCCTTGCCCGAGAGCGCGCTGCTTAATTTTTCCAGCGCCGGTAGCAAACAATCCTTCAATTGTTCCGCCGCACTCATGTGAATGGCCGAGGGAATGACGTCGTTGCTCGACTGTCCCATGTTGACATGATCATTCGGGTGAACTGGATCGCGCGAACCGATCGGCTTGCCCGCCAGTTGCGCGCAACGATTGGCGATCACCTCATTCGCGTTCGTGTTGGTACTGGTGCCAGACCCAGTCTGAAAAATGTCGACCGGGAAATGCTGGTCCAGTTTGCCCTCGATCACCTCTTCCGCCGCCTGAACGATGAGGGCGGACCGGCGGGCGTCGAGTAGACCAAGATCGTGATTGGCCTGGGCGGCGCCCCATTTGATCAAGCCGAGCGCGCGAATGAAGGGGCGGCTGAAGTGATAACCACTGATCGGAAAATTCAGGACCGCACGCTGGGTCGAAGCCCCATAAAGCGCGTCTTTCGGCACGGCCATCTCGCCCATCGAATCTTTTTCGATGCGCGTTTCTACGCTCTTCATCGCGCGTAGTTCGAGGAAAACCGCGATTCGGCAGGATCGATCGCGCCGTTTCCGTTAAGCTCGCCCGCTTTACGGAAAACGGTGATGAACATTGGCGGAATATTTTGCAGGAAATATTCGGACTCGGACCCAGGCGCAAAATCGGTCGCGTGCTGGCGCAATTCATTTGTCACTTGATAAATGATGAACGCGCCGCCCGGGGCCAGAGCGTCATGCGTTTGTCGCAGCAGATCGCGTTTCTTTTCGATCTCCAAAATACTGAAGGGAATTCCTGAGATAATGTAATCGCAGTAGGCGATACCTCGTTGCGCCAGTTCCGAACGAATAGTCGCGGCGTTGGCGTTGATCACTCGCACGCGCGGGTCGTCGGCGAACTGCCGGGCCAGGTCGCGCGAAAAGTGCGGATCAAGCTCAAACAAAAGCAACTGTGCGTCCGGCCGCATTCGCTGTACCAGCGCACGCGAATGCACCCCTTCGCCCGGCCCGTACTCTGCAATTACCCGCGCCCGATCAAAATCGATTTTGCTCGCCACTCGCTCGACCAGCGCTTGCGAGCTGGGCATGATCGAGGCGATTTGGAACGGTCGTTTCAGGAACCGCTTGAAAAAAAGAACGCTCATCGCGAAAGCGAATAGTTCACCGCGGCATTTCGCTTGTCCAGCAGCGAAAGCAGGCGACCATCCTCGGCGGTCCGGCGAGGAAAAGCGAATTTTTCGTTCCTCGCAAAAGAGAGTTTGACTTTGATTCTAGTCTTTATAATCATCAAATCGTGAATAAATCTTGCGTGAGCAGGCGCAAGTTGATGAATAGTCCTCATGCATAACCTGCTCACCGTTAAGGAAACCGCCAAATATCTCCGAATTCCGCTTCCTACGGTTTACTACCTGGTGCAGCGCGGGCAGCTGCCCGCTATTCAAATCGGTGGTCGTTGGCGAATCAAAAAGAACGCGCTCGATAAGGATATCCTCAAGGAGGAAAAGTCGGGACAACCCACTGTGCTCGTCGTCGATGATGACGAGAGTTTGCAAAATCTCTTTAAACTCTTCCTTAAGAAAATCGGCTTCAGCCGGGTCGTCGTTGGCACGGTCAAGGAAGCGATCGCCGCGCTGGAGAAACAAAAATTCGATCTCGTCTTTCTCGATCTCAAACTCCCCGATGGCCCCGCCGATGACGTTTACGATTTCGTCAAAAGAGACCAGCCCGATTGTCCGGTCATCATTATCACTGGTTATCCCGACAGCGAAATGCT
>QHPM01000026.1 GCA_003219095.1 Verrucomicrobiota bacterium | reverse complement strand
CAACAAGCGGCCGAGCAGGACCCCGGCAAATCCGCAGACAAAGAGAATCGGAAATCCAATCAGTAAGCACACCGCTCCTTCTTTGAAAGCGAAATAGGCGCCGAATGGACTAATGAGTGAGGTAACAATCCACCAGAGGAAATACTCCCACAGGCTGAAGGAAAGGCCTCGCCAAAAATATGCGGCCGCAATCCCCATTGCCATCGGAACCAGAACGAGGCTTGGCCAAATTGCCATGACGGCGAAACCATAAAACCACTGTTGCGCTGTCGACTGCAAGCCGACTCGATCCGGCAACTGGAATAAGAGGAAGAAGGCAAGACAGAACGCGGCGCCAAGTAGATTCGCTGCAACAATACCCGTGGTTACAAGAAGCCATCTCGCGGGATCGGCCGTCATCGTTACACTTTAGCGAATCTTCGATGAAATAATTTGCGCTAAATCTTTAATTGCAACGCGTTCCTGTTTCATCGAATCGCGATCCCGCAGCGTCACCGTGTCGCGCAATTCCTCGCCTTTTTCCCCCAGCGTCTCGAAATCAATCGTTACCCCAAACGGCGTCCCGATTTCGTCCTGCCGCCGGTAGCGCCGCCCGATTGCGCCGCCTTCGTCGTAGAAAACATTCATGTGCGGCCGGAGCAACGCCTGTACTTCGCGCGCTTTCGCCACCAACAGTTCCTTGTTCCTGAGAAGCGGAAAGATCGCACATTTGATTGGCGCAATTCGCGGATGAAATCGCATCACGATGCGCGTTTCCATTTTTCCTTTTTCATCCGGGGCAGTGTCTTCGTCGTAAGCATCGCAAATCAGCGCCAGCACGGTGCGATCGACTCCTGCGCTCGGTTCGACTACGTGAGGGACGAAGCGTTCCTTGGTTTCCTCATCGAAATAATCGAGCTGTTTGCCGCTGGCCTTTATGTGCTGTTGCAAATCGTAATCGGTGCGATAGGCCACCCCTTCGAGCTCCTGTCTCCCAAAGGGAAACTCGTATTCGATGTCGAACGTGCCGTTGGAATAAAAAGCGCGCTCTTTTTCCGGCACATCCAAAATGTGCAGTCGCTTGCGGGAGATCCCGATTTTTTCGTAAAACTTGATTCGCTCTTTTAGCCAGTAGGCCAGCAAATCCATCCCCTGCTCGGGTCGGCAAAAATATTCCAACTCCATTTGCTCGAATTCGCGCGAGCGGAAGGTGAAATTCCGTGGATTAATCTCGTTTCGAAACGCTTTGCCGATCTGCGCGATCCCGAAAGGCAATTTTTTGCGCGAGACATCCAGCACATTCTTGAATTGCACAAAAATCGACTGCGCCGTTTCCGGTCGCAGATATGCAATCGATGCCGGATCGGCCGATGCTCCCATCTGCGTTTGGAACATCAAATTGAACGGGCGCGCCTCGGTTAAGTCTTTGCCGCCGCAGCTGGGGCATTGCTTTACCCCATTTTTTTCCACGAGCTGATCCGCGCGCAATCGCGCCTTGCAACTCCGGCAATCGACCATTGGATCCGTAAAAGTATCAACGTGCCCGCTGGCTTTGAGCACGGCTGGATGGGTCAGGATCGCGCCATCCAGTCCGACGACATCGTCGCGGTCGCGCACCGTCATCTGCCACCAATATTGCTTAAGATTATTTTTGAGCTCGGTCCCGAGCGGCCCGTAATCCCACACCCCGTTGAGCCCGCCATAAATCTCGCTCGCTTGGAAAATGAACCCGCGCCGTTTGCACAGACTGACAATTTTTTCCATCCGTTGCGCATTTTCTTTGCCGGTCATGATCGAACATATTTAACCGCAGATCACGCGGATGAAACGGATTTCTCTATCAATGGACGTGCTTCCGCGCTCCCATTTCCCAATCATTCGCCACACCGACAAGGGAACAGAATAATCTTGACCTTGCAGAGTGCCGGATTCATGATCGCCAGCGCGACGAGATTTGCCTGGATAAGGCGTTCGAAGCAATCTGGATATGTTCCTCCTGGTTCGCCGGTTGACGCTCCCAAGCGCGGTACTCGGCTTGTCATTTGTCGCGCTTGTCCTCCCAATTGTTGCGAGCACCTATTTCGTAAACAGCACTGCCGACCTGCCCGACACCGATCCAGCGGACGGCATCTGCAAAACCATCAATAACAACTGCACGCTGCGCGCCGCCATCATGCAAGCCGACTTTATCGCCACTGCCTCCACCATCATTCTGCCGGCCGGCACGTACAAACTGACGCGCGCTGGATACGACGACGATGCAATCGTTGGCGACCTCGACATCAAGCACGAC
>QHPM01000025.1 GCA_003219095.1 Verrucomicrobiota bacterium | reverse complement strand
AGATCTGTCGTTTTGAAAATGTAAGGCTTGAAATCATCCAGCCGGTGACGGTCGACCGCGACATAAGCCGTAGTCGCGTCATGCGGCGAAGGGTCGATAATCGAGACCGTGCTCCACTCCGGCAGCTTTGGTGTGACGTTTGCCCAGCTCTTGCCGTCGTCAGTCGTGACGTGCACCAGTCCATCGTCCGTCCCAGCCCAGAGCGTTCCCTGTTTTTTCGGCGATTCCGCCAGCGCAAAAACGGTGTCGTAATATTCCACGCTCGTGATGTCGTTGGTCAGCGGACCGCCACTTGGCTGCTGTTTCGACTTATCATTTTTCGTTAAATCATTGCTGATCTGCGTCCAGCTCATCCCATGATCGGTTGATTTGAAAACACATTCCGCCGCGGTGTAGAGCACATCCGGATTGTGCGGCGAAAGAAAGAGCGGCGTGACCCATTGAAAACGATGCGGTAAATCGACTGCGCCGTGTCCGGAATGGTCCATCGGCCAAACGCTCACGTCCTGTCCTTCTTCCTTGTTCTTATCGTAGCGAACGACGTAGCCCTCGCTGTTGGAGTAAATAATGTGCCAGTCGCGCGGATCAGGTATGACGAACCCGCACTCGCCGCCGCCCGCAGCAAACCAATCCTGTGCCGTGATCACGCCCTCGTCGCTCCGGCTCGCGATGCCTACATTCGAGTTGTCCTGCTGCGCGCCGTAAATGTGATACGGATAGGCGTTGTCGGTCGCGACGTGATAAAATTGCGCGGTCGGCTGGTTGTTTTGCGTCGTCCAGGTCTTGCCCCCATCCATCGAGATACTGGCGCCGCCGTCGTTCGCGTTGCCGACCCGATTTGGATTTTGCGGATCAATCCAGAGCCCGTGATGATCGCCATGACGCGCCGGCAAGAGATTGAAGGTCTTCGCGCCATCCACCGACTTGAATGCGCCAGTATTTAGAACATAGACGGTGTCGACTGATTTCGGGTCCGCATAAATTTTGCTGAAATACCAGGCGCGCTGGCGAAACCGGCCGTCGTCATTGATCTTTGTCCACTTCTCCCCCGCATCATCGGAGCG
>QHPM01000162.1 GCA_003219095.1 Verrucomicrobiota bacterium | reverse complement strand
TGCCATTGGCGCCGACAAACATTCAGCAAATCGGTGACGAGCTGGCGATTCAATGGAACGACGGCGGCGAATCGTATCTCAATCTTGAGCTACTCCGTCGCGCGTGTCCGTGCGCAGCTTGCGGTGGCGAACCGGATGTGCTCGGAAATGTTTTGCGACCGGACGTCAGTTATACCGACGAGAGCTTTCAGCTCGACAGTTTTGTCGTCGTTGGCGGTTACGCCTTGCAACCGCGCTGGCACGATGGCCACAACACCGGGATTTACAGTTTCCACTATCTGCGGCGACTTGCCGCGCCGCAAAAATCGATGTGAAGCCTTAGGTTTTGCGGTGTAGAGGCGGCCGTGTCGGCCGCAAATTTCCTGATCTGCGGGCGGTACGCCCGCCACTACACTTAAGCGCGATCAATCACAACGATGTTACCTTGGTATCGCCACTCGGCGGCCGCGTCGACGAGGCCGGCACGGACGGGGTTTTCCCGCACGTATGCCCATTTCTGCGCATAACTTTCGTCGTTGCGCAAAACATGATCGAAGAATCCTGGCTGCCACATTGGACGTTTACTTGTGGCACCCAACGCAACGGAGATTGACCGCTTTAAACCATTTACCCATTTACAGAAATCGAATTGATCATCCCCGCGAACAAAGAAATGTATGTGATCGGGCATGATTACATAACGACCAACCCCGACGTTAAATTCCTGCGTGCCTCTAAGCGCATATTTTCGAAACGCCTCATGCGCAAGGTCCAGACGATCAATTTTGCGTCGATGGAGAGTACATATTGTGACAAAAAAAAGAGGCGGATCGTAGGATTGGAAAATCTGCTGCAGCCGCGGTGGGCGCTTTTTGATCACAGAACGAGTTTAGGGGCGGCCGCATCGGTCGCAATTCCGGATCTGCGGCGACAGACGTCGTTTGTAGCCCTTGCGGCCGGGCACGGCCGCCGCTACACCGGAATGGTCACGCGCAGGAGCGACGTGCCTTCGCTGCGCGGATGGATCGACCGATCTTGCAACGAAGCCGGAACAAGAAAGAAATCACCCGGCGTGAAATCGACGCCGGCGCAACGCAGCACTCCGGTTAAGCACAAAACAATCGCAAATTGTTCAGGCGAGGCAATGTCGCGAGCAGAATCGAGGTTCCATTTCTGCACTTCAAAGAGTTCATGCCGCAGTAGTAATTCACCCATTGGTGTAATCAGCTCGGGCGCCACGTCATTGAAATCGATGCATTGCAGCGCTTGATCGACATGAAGTTGCCGCGGCTTATCCTGGTCATCGACTCGGTTCCAATCGAAAAGGCGATAAGTCGTATCACTATTTTGCTGGACCTCGACTAAGACGTTTCCGGCGCCAATGGCGTGAAAGCGTCCGGAAGGCAGAAGCATGGCAGCACCGTTTTCGATCGGGATCGCGTGAATACAATCGGTAACGGCTCCGGAATGAAGGGCGTCCTGGAATTCATCGCGCGTCATCGATTTTCGGAGGCCAACGAAAATTTCGGCTTTCGGTTTCGCCGCTGCAATATACCAAAATTCGGTCTTGGCTTCGCCGCCTAACGATTCTGCGATTTCCGGCGGCGGATGGACTTGCAGCGACAGCTTCTCCTGCGCATCGAGCAGTTTGATCAGCAGCGGAAATCGTGGCGCAGCGGCGGCCCTGCCAAAAATTTCTTCGCGAAAGTTGACCCAAAGATCGTGAAGCGATCGGCCCGAGAGCGGGCCATCACGCACGATACTTTGGGCCTCCGGCCGATCGACGATCTCCCACGATTCGCCGACTCGTTTATTGGGAGGCAATCTCTTGCCGAACAACGCGGCAAGGTTACGACCACCCCAAATCCTTTCCTGGAAAATCGGTTCGAAGTGGAGAGGTAAATTACAGCCTGGCATTTTTCCCCACCTCAAACCTCGAAGATGGCCCATCAAACATCGTTAAATTGAACCTATAATAGAGTAATTTGTCGAACACGACTGCGCGGTTAACCTTTCTCATTTGAAAGCATTTTTTCGATACTGGCTGCCGATCATAATCTGGTTGGCCCTCATTTTCGTTGGTTCGACTGATTTGATGTCGGCCGAGCATACGTCGCGTATTATCGGGCCTTTGTTGCACTGGCTTTATCCCACGATTTCACCCCTCACGGTTTTATGGGTGCAATTTTTTATGCGCAAGGTGGCGCATGTATCGGAATATGCGGTCCTGGCAGTGTTGTTGTATCGCGCTTTTGTGCATACCGCGTTGAAAGGCCGCAGGACCCTTTCCGCCGGACTGGTGCTGCTGCTTTGCGCGGCCTACGCCGCAACCGATGAATTTCATCAGTCTTTCGTTCCATCGCGAACCGCTTCAGTGCGCGACGTAATGATCGATATCTGCGGCGCAATGCTGGCGGTAATTTTGTATTGGTCGATCGCCACCCGTCGCGTAATGCCAAGCCGCTCCTAATCTGAAGCGAGCTTGTTTACATTCTGCGCTGCGCAGCCGCCGTCAGGGATTTTCAAGTAGATGAAGATTTATTGAAATCGCAGGCGCATCCCGCTTGACCATTCACTAATCACCGATCACTTTTGACCTCCGCGGAGCCGGGCCTGTAGCTCAGTTGGTTAGAGCATGCGCTTGATAAGCGCAGGGTCACTGGTTCGAGCCCAGTCAGGCCCAGCCCCGAAAGCCTTCGGGGCTGCCACACCGGCCCGTTACGTTTTTCGCAGCAATCGCGCCGCCGCCGGAGCGACGCGCTCGCGCAGATGGGTGCAACGCGATTCATAATAGCGATAGAGAAGGGCGCTGATCCCGATAACAGCCGCAAATTGCAACGACGTAACAGCGATGCCTTGAGCGAACGAACTGGTCCACCGCGCTGGCGTGTACTTCGCCACAATCTGAAAAACTGGGAAGTGGACCAGATAAAGCGCATATGACCAAAGAGCGATGCGCCGAATGGCGGTGGAGGCGAAGGTTTCGCGTGCCAATTGCCAGGAAGAAGCGACGGGCAGAAGCATCGCGAATCCGAGCGACACGAGATTGAAGCGAAAGGTACGGGCGAAGTAGGAATCGGCACTCCATTCCAAACGATGGTCGATAATGCGCCAAAGGCTGGCGTAGATGGCAAGCAGGATAATGACACCCAGCGCGGCAACAAACCAACGGCTGCCATACCAGACGCGCGAATAGTTGACCGAGATCCAGGCCGCAAAAACGCCGATCATTAATGCATCGAAATGAAGAGTAACTAACTCGCGCTGCCAATCCTGCCAGTGCGCGTAAGCGTGCGGCGCTTCGATCATCCGTGCGATCGTGGAAAAAAGAAAGAAAAAGGCGACGACACTGAGAA
This sequence comes from Verrucomicrobiota bacterium, assembly GCA_003219095.1. GTDB lineage: Bacteria > Verrucomicrobiota > Verrucomicrobiia > Chthoniobacterales > UBA10450 > AV69. The sequence continues at coordinate 6,032 of QHPM01000162.1, read as the reverse complement.
AAGCGACATTGAAACGGCTAATGGCGCGCAGTCCCAGCCAAAGTAACGCGGGAAAAAGTAAGTAGAACCATTCTTCTATGGCAAGACTCCAGGATTCTGGGAAGAAAGTAATCTTCAACGCGCTGAAGTTCCGGAGGAAGAGAGCGTGCTGTAAAATCTCCGAGTAACTCAAATGATGCTGTCGGAGTCCGAGTTCGAGTAGAATTTGAAAACCGATGAATAGCCAAAATAAGGGAAGGGTACGAAACCAGCGACGAATGTAGAAGGTTGCAAGACAGTCCGGTTGGGCGAGCGCGGAGCCCATGCGAATAAGCAGGTTCCCGATCAAAAAGCCGCTGAGAGCAAAGAATAATTCAACGCCGTAGAAGCCGCAATGACCGATTAAGCCGCACCACCATGGCAGGTGTCCCATCATGAAGCCGAAGCCATGCGCGACAACCACGCCAGCGATGGCGAGTGCGCGGAGAAAATCGAGGCCAAATACGCGCGGTGAATGAACATGAGTTACCCTCGACGGAAACATTTCTTCCGTGCCGGCCCGTGCTTTTTGTCGCGCGGTCATTGTTCCGCTCGTCATCGGCTCGGAGCGTAACCTCAAAGGATCGAAAACAAAAGATCCGCGGCACTCGATTCAACCGCAAAAGTGGTTGTCGAAAGAAGATCGCTCCCTAAGGTTTGCGCTCTGTGCACGGCGGCCGGCTTCTCTTTCTTTTTTCTGCTTGCTTTACCTTGGCTGCCTCAGGTCTCGCGCGCGAACCAGAAGCCGAGATGAAGAAGCTATCCTTCAACCATACCACGCTGCAAAACGGTCTGGAGATTTACTCGGTCGAAGATCATTCCAGTCCAACCGTCGCGGTTCAGGTTTGGTATCATGTCGGGTCCAAGGATGATCCCAATCGGCGCAGCGGGTTCGCGCATTTGTTCGAGCACATGATGTTTAAAGGCAACGAACACCTGACCCCGGATACTTTTGAGCAATTGACCGAAAACGTTGGTGGAGAGAACAACGCCTTTACTGCGCCGGACGTGACCGTTTACCACGAGGTCGTTCCTTCCAACTACCTCGAGCCAATTCTTTGGGCGGAAGCGGAACGGATGTCTTCCCTAGCCCTCACTGACGGGAATTTCAATTCCGAGCGGGACGTGGTGAAAGAAGAATATCGTCAGCGCATCTTGGCGAATCCATACGGCGAATTCTCGTTAGCAATCGATGAGAAATCCTTTGCCGCTCATCCTTACAAGCGACCGAGCATCGGCAATATTGCAGAGCTCGATGCCGCGCAGCTCCCCGAAGTCAAAGCATTTCACTCGACATTCTATCGGCCGGACAATGCAACGTTGATTGTGGTTGGTGATTTTAAGGCGAGCGACCTGGAAAGCTGGACCAAAAAATACTTCGGTTCGATCACCAGGCCGACAGAGAAGATTCCGCGCGTCACCGTCGGGGAGCCTCCGCGTAAAGAAGATGGGCACGAGATTTTGTATAGTGCCAAGGCCCCGCTGCCCGCGTTCGCCATGAGTTATCTGGCACCGTCGCTTCGCAGTAGCGACGCACCAGCATTGGATTTGGCAGAGGAAATTTTATCGGGCGGCCAATCGTCGCGCCTTTATCAGTCGCTCGTTTATGCACAACAAGTCGCCCAGCGCGCCTCTTTCGACGCCGATCTCCGGGAGGATCTGGGCCTCCTGACATTTCGCGTCATTGTCGCCAGCGGCAAATCGTTGCCGGAGGCCGAGAAATCGTTGAACGATCAGATTGAGAAAATCCTGAAGGATGGCGTGACGGAGGCGGAGCTGGATAAAGCGAAAAACCGGTTTCTCACGGGAAAGCTGATGGAAAGGGAGACTAACAACGGCAAAGCAAGCGCCTTGGGCGAAGCGGCCGTGATCTACCGCGACCCTAACCACATCAATACCGATTTGCCGAAGTATCAGGCAGTGACCGCGAGCCAAATCAAAGATGTATTGAACAAATATATGGCCGGGAAAAAGAAAGTTTTGATCGACTATTTGCCTGAAAAAAAGAAGGAAGCCACCAAAACGGAAGACGCGAAGAAGCCGTGAGAAACAAACAAGTTTATCTGTTGTTGGCGCTGTTTTGCTTTGCGCCAGGGCAATACTGCTTCGCAACCGGTGGTGTCGATACCGCCCCATCACCGGCTCCGCCGCACGAGGGTAGTTTTACTCGTCCCAAGGAAACGAAGCTCGATAACGGCCTGCGCGTAATTGTAGCGGAACGCCCAAGTCTGCCGTTGCTGGCGGTGGAATTAATTATCCGAAACGGATCGGAAGCTGATCCTAACAATCTTGCAGGAACGGCAAGCTTGACCGGTTCCTTACTCACCAAAGGCACCGAAAAAATGTCGGCGCCGGAAATTGCCAGTGCAATTGAATCGTTAGGTGGCACAATCTTTTCGTCCGGCGTTTCGGATAACTCGAATGCGGGTGTTTTGGTTATGTCGAGCAAAGCCGAACCAGCTTTAATTATTTTAGCCGACGTAGCTTTACGTCCTGCTTTCAAGGAGGAAGAGATCGATCGATTAAAAAAACAGTCGCTTGACGGATTACGTGTCGCCTTGCAACAACCAGGCTCGGTCGCATCCTACGTTATTGGGCGGGTTGTTTATGGAGATGGCGAATATGGTCACGCCGCCGGAGGCACGCCGGAGACATTGCCGGCAATTCAACGAGCGGACATCGTAAAATTCTACCAGACCTACTACCGACCGGATAACGCGGCCTTGATCTTTTCGGGTAACGTCACCTTGGAAAAAGGGAAAGAGTACGCTGAGAAGTTTTTCGGAGCCTGGAAGGCAAATCAAGCGGTCCCCCACCCGATCAGCGCTTCGACAGGGACTTGGAAACCAACTAGCGTAGTAGTTGACATGCCCGAGGCCGGTCAGGCTTCCGTCAGCGTAACCAGGCCGGCAATCAAACGCGATTCGCCGGACTATTATTCAGGACTGGTTGCGAATGCTGCGCTCGGCAATGGTTTCGCCTCCCGATTAAATCGAGAGATCCGAATCAAACGCGGCCTTAGTTATGGAGCCAGAAGCTCGCTCGATACCCGTCGCGATGCAGGGCCGAGCTAAAAAAATTGGAAACAGATCCTGTGCAGGGCGATGAACTGAAGTCGCGGCAAGCATTACTTACCGGCAACTACGCGCGAAGTCTCGAAACGGATCTGGGATTCGCGAGTCAGATTGCTGGTTTGGCGGTTTTCAATTTGCCCCTTGAAACTTTGGATAGGTTTATTCCTGCAATCAATGCGGTGACAACAAAGGATGTAACAGCGTTCGCTGGCAAGTATCTCGTGACACCTTCCAGCCTGGTAGTTGTGGGCAAGGCTTCAGCTTTTCTTGGGCCTCTGGAGAAGAACTTTTTCGAGACCAGAGTTGTTCCTCAATCGAAACTGGATTTGAACCGGGCTGACCTAGTAAAGCAAAAATAGGGGCTCGCACATTTATCAGATTATCCGCCTGGGCGGAGGGAGTTCGTTGTTGGCCGAAATTCTCGAGGTCAATAATTACCGGTTGCGTTGGCGATTACCAGATCCGTACGCGATCGTTAGGCGCGACGAACAGCTTGTCGCCCGATTCTATTTTGAATGCGTCATACCACGCATCCACGTTTCGCATCGGTCCATTTACCCGGAACTGACGTGGCGAATGCGGATCGCTCACCACCTGTTTGCGAACAAAATCGTCCGAGCCCTTGCCCCTCCAGGCTTGCGCCCAGCCTAACAAAACCCGCTGTTCACCAGTAAACCCATCGATCACCGGCGCCGGTTCGCCCTTTAACGAAGTCTGATAAGCTTCCAGCGCCAAAACTACCCCGCCCAGATCGGCGATGTTTTCGCCCATCGTTAATTCCCCGTTCACCTTCACGCCCGGAAGCGGTTCGAATTTCGAATATTGCGATCCCAGCACCTCGGCGCGCTTCTTGAAGGTATCGGCATCTTTCGCCGTCCACCAGTCGCGCAGCGCTCCTGAAGCATCAATTTTTCGGCCTTGATCGTCGAAGCCGTGGGTCAGCTCGTGACCGATTACGCCGCCAGCTGCGCCGTAATTGATCGCCGGGTCGGCGGCTGGATCAAAGATCGGCGGTTGCAAAATGCCGGCCGGGAAAACAATGTCGCGCAAACTCCCGTTGTACGCGTCGTTCGTCTGCGGGGTCATGCCCCAGTCCGTCTTATCGACCGGGCCATAGAATCTTCCGGAGTAAAAAGCCCAGTCGAGTTGCGCGCACCGTTTTATGTTCCCGATCAAATCGTCTGATTTGATGACCAGCTTCGAATAATCCCGCGGATGATCGGGATAACCGACTTTGATCGTGTAGGTATCCAGCTTTTTCAGTGCTTCCTTTTTGGTTTCTTCGCCCATCCAGTCGAGCTGCTCGATCCGGGCGTGATAGGCGTCCTTCAAGTTCGCCACCAATTCCTGAATTTTCGCTTTGGCCTCAGGCGGAAAATATTTGGCGCTGTAGAGCTGGCCGACACCAAAGCCCATCGTGCCAAAGGTTCCAAATCGATCGCCCACGCCAAAATCTCCGCCGGCGACCGCGGTGATTGCGCGCTTCCATCGTGCCTGTTGCTCCTTTTGACCGGAGAGCGTCTTCCCGCGCAACTCAAAGTAGGCAGCCGTAAAAGCCTTCGATAGATAAGGCGCGGCGTTATCCGAAATGTGGAACGCGTGCCATGCCCGGATAGTCTCGAGCGGCGCCTTCGAGTAGATCTCGGCCAGTTTCGGAAACGCGCTTTTCTCCGCGATGATGACGCCCGACAAGTTGTCCATTCTTGTCGTGCCCAAAAAGCCGTTCCAGTTGAAGCCAGGCGCGAACTTTGCCAGCTCATCAACCGTCATCGGATTGTAAATAGCATCCAAATTGCGCTGCTCGGCTTTCGTCCAGCTCGCGTCCGCAATCTTGGTTTCGAAATCGACAACGTCTCTCGCACGTGCCTCGGCTTCCGGCCAGGCCACGAGCTTAAGCAGTGTAGTCACGTACGCTTGGTAGGCGGACTTCTGCTTTTCGAACTCGGGTTTGAGATAATAATCCCGATCCGGCAAGCCCAGCCCTCCCTGCCTCAGATAGAACGCATATTTACTCGGATCTTTCAGATCGACGTCGATGCCATAGGAAAAGAGAGAGGATTCGTAATCCAACCCCTCGTGTCCCATCAAAGCCGCAAGATCATCGCGCGTCTCCGCCTTCTTTACCTCAGACAAAACACTTTCGATGGATTTGGCGCCGAGTTCTTCGATGCGCGCCTCGTCCATGAACGAGCGATAAAAGGCGGCGACCTTCTCCTGTAACGTCGAAGGATTGCCCACATCTTTCGCAGCGAGCGTTTCCATCATCTCGTGCAAGCGTTGTTCGGTCAGATCAGTCATAGCCAGGCGCAAAGAATAGGCCGGTTTGTCCGGCGGTATCTGGGTTTTGTCGATCCAGCTTCCATTGGCATAACGGAAGAAATCGTCGCCTGGCTTGGTTTTTGTGTCCGCGCCGGCCAGATCGAATCCCCAGGCCCCATATTGCGGCTTATTGTTAGGCGGCGGACTATCGGCCGCGTGAAGGACAAGAGAAGACGAAAGAAAGAGGAGAAGAGTACGAGCTCGAAGAATTGAAGTGTTGTTCATAGTTGAAAGAGAGAAACGGAGTGTAACTGAGGCGGATATGGGAGAAAGCGTTTAACGTTCAACGTCTAATGTTTATCAGGCAGAATTGAGGAGAGGCCGTTCCATTGCAATCTGCCATCTCCCACCTACAATCTGCAATTCCTGCGGGGGCATAGCTCAGTTGGTAGAGCGCCAGCTTTGCAAGCTGGAAGTCAGGGGTTCGAATCCCCTTGCCTCCAGCCCCGAAAGCTTTCGGGACTGTCGCGCCGTCGCCTTAACGAAGGCGGACGGACTTCTTTGATCTTGTGGACGCGAATGCAACGAACTAACCGGAAAAATCTGCGCGGCATTGACCTCGAAATCTGGGGAGCGCAGGCTGCCAGCCTGCTGGTTTCGGCAGCTTGCCGAAACAATCTT
>QHPM01000161.1:874-7789 GCA_003219095.1 Verrucomicrobiota bacterium | reverse complement strand
CCGACTAGCCGGCCCGCAATATCGACCACGGGACCGCCAGAATTTCCCGGATTAATCGCCGCGTCGGTTTGCAACAGGTCCTTGTACTCCAGGTCGCCTATCGTGATCTCTCGCTTCAAGCCACTGAGGACGCCGCGACTGATAGAACTGCCATAACCGACCGAGTTGCCAAGGACAATCACCGTTTGGCCGAGAAGATTGGGCGAAGGATTATCCAGATTAATGAACGGGAATCCGGTTTGGCCGTCGATTTTGATAAACGCGAGATCCTTCTTGGGATCGCCGGTTATGTAGTGGGCGTTGTAAACCTTCCCGTCGCTGGTAGTGACTTCGATTCTCAGATCCGCCGCGCGCTGCACCACGTGCTCATTGGTCACAATGTAGCCGGCGGGGTCAACGATGAAGCCAGAGCCAAGACTTTGCAGACGCTGCCGGACCTCGCGTGGTTGACTGCGGTAGGCGCCGAAGAATTCGGCCGCAAAATCTTCGAATGGATCGCGGATTTGTCGGCGCACCACGCGCTCGGCATTAATGTTAACGACTGCCGGCATTACTTTCCCGACCGCGAGAACAACGGGCTCGGAAGCCGGATCGGTTGGCGATGAGGAAGGCAACGGCGTCGGCGTTTGCGCAAACAAAGACTGCGCCGCGAACAAGAGGATGATCGCAGTGGTTAACGCGTAGATGCCGGTTCTGGGTAGCGCACGCGTCTCGCCGAAACAATCTTTCCTGTTCCCGGAGTAGGTAAGAGAAGTCCGCGATGGCGAGACGCCATCGCCAGCACGCGAGACGCGTGCGCTACCCAGATCAATCGCTTTCGACATCGTTCTGTATTATATCCCGTCTGGCGGTGTGAAATCGCCTGCGCAAGTAACCGGGCGCCCTTTCCACTGTCAACTTGCCGGCAGGCCTGTTTTTACGACATTGTCTTGATATCATGCATCCTTCGTTTGCCACCCGACTGAATCTCGATTTGCTCGAACAGAATTACGAGCGTTGGCAGAAAGATCCCGAGTCGCTCGATTCCGGTTGGTCGGCTTTTTTTGAGGGCTTCGAGCTTGGGAACCTCGACGGCAAAAATGGCGCTGCCGTCGCCGCCGCACCAGTGGAGGTGCGAGGCGATCTGCGGGAAAGTCCGTTGCAGACGCGCATCGATTCTCTCGTTTATGCCTATCGCATTCTCGGTCACACCATCGCGCGGGTGAATCCCTTGGCGGAAAAACGGCCGGAGAATCCGCTTCTCACCCTGCGCGAATTCGGCTTTAGCGATAAGGACCTCGACTATCCTGTTTCATCGAAATTCTTTCTCGATGGCCGTCAGATGACGTTGCGCGAAATGATCGCGCTGCTCGATCAAATTTATGCCGGTTCCATTGGCGCCGAATTTCAACATATTCAAAATACCCGCCTTCGTGATTGGGTGCGGCACCGCCTCGAATCGCGCATCTTCGCCCCGCCGCCATCGCCGGAAATACAAGTCGCGCTCCTTCGCTCGTTACTTGAAGCGGAGACATTCGAAGTTTTTTTGCACAGCAGTTACGTCGGACAAAAACGTTTTTCGCTGCAAGGCGCGGAAGGTTTAATGGCAATCCTCGATACGCTTTTGCACAAATGCACCAGCGACGGCGTGGAGGAAATTTGCATGGGCATGGCCCACCGGGGCCGCCTCAACGTGCTGGCCAATTTCCTCCGGAAATCGCTCAACGTTATTTTCACCGAGTTCACTGAGAATTACATCCCAGCGCTTGTCGCCGGCGACGGCGACGTGAAGTATCACCTTGGCTATCGCACCGTGCGCAAACTTGCCGCCGGCGAAGTTGAAATCCGCCTTTCGGCAAATCCCAGCCATCTCGAAGCAGTCGATCCAGTAGTAGAAGGAACGGCGCGCGCGCGCCAACGCATTCGCGGCGATACCGAACATCGGCGCAAAGTTCTGCCACTTTTAATTCATGGTGATGCTGCCTTCGCCGGGCAGGGCATCGTCGCGGAAACGCTCAACCTGTCGCAACTGGCCGGTTATTCCACCGGCGGCACTTTCCACATTGTGGTCAATAACCAGATCGGTTTCACGACGTTGCCGGAGGACGCGCGTTCATCGATGTACGCCACCGACATCGCCAAAATGATCGAGGTTCCCATTCTTCACGTGAACGGTGAAGACCCGATCGCGCTCAAATTCGTTACTGAAATGGCGCTCGATTTTCGGCAGGAATTCGGACGCGACTTTGTGGTCGACATGTATTGCTACCGCAAATACGGCCATCAGGAAGTAGATGAGCCGAGCTTCACCCAACCGGATCTCTACGCCAGGATCGATAAGCGGCCATCGGTCACGCAAATCTACAAACGGGAGTTGCTCGATCGGGGCGTGCTTACTCAGGATGACGCCGCGTCGCTGGAGACCGAATTTCAACTTCGGCTGGAGATGGCGCTCGAATATATCAAGGCGCTGGAGAAACAAAAAACGGGCGAGCAGGCCAAGTTCAAGGAATCGACCGCGGTTTTTCAATCGAAATACAGCACCGAATCGAAACCGACCGCGATCAGCGAGGAGACGTTGCGCACGATTGTTGATGGACTCACCCGCGTTCCGGAAGAATTCCACATTCTGCCAAAAGTGAAACGGATGCTGATCGACCGGCGCCGCCAAATTTTCGAGGAGGGCGGTCCGTATGATTGGGGATTTGCCGAAACGCTGGCGTTTGGGGCGCTGCTGCTGGAAAATATTCCGGTACGATTGTCCGGTCAGGACAGCCGACGCGGAACCTTCGGCCAGCGTCATGCCTATTGGCACGACGCGAAAACGGGCGCGCCCTATAATCCGCTGCTGCATCTCGCGGAAAAACAGGCGCGCATTTGCGTTTACAACAGTCTGCTCTCAGAAGCCGCTGTGCTCGGATTCGACTACGGTTACTCACTCGATTACCCAAACATGTTGTGTTTGTGGGAAGCGCAATTCGGCGATTTTGCTAACGGGGCGCAGACCATTATCGATCAGTTCATCGTTTCCGCCGAATCAAAATGGCAGCGGCCGAGCGGGATCGTTTTACTTTTGCCGCATGGGTACGAAGGACAAGGCCCGGAACATTCCAGTGCCCGGCTCGAGCGTTTTCTTCAGGCCTGCGCCGAGGACAACATCCAGGTCTGCGTTCCCACCACCCCCGCGCAGTATTTCCACGTTTTGCGGCGGCAAATGAAACGCGATTTCATCAAGCCGCTCATCCTCATGACACCAAAAAGTCTATTGCGCGCGGAATTTTCAACTTCGCGTGCGGAAGATTTCACCAGTGGAAAATTTCATGAAATTATTCCTGACTCTGTCGCCGCGGTCGTCGGCCGCGGCAACAAACTCGACCAAATCGACCGTGTGATCTTGTGCTCCGGAAAAGTCTATTTCGATCTAATGGCCCATCGCGAAAAAGAAAAAATCACCAACGGCGCGATTATCCGCGTCGAACAGCTCTATCCGCTGGATGAGAAACAATTGCGCACGGCGGTTGAAGTTTTTCCGAAGAAAACAAGACTGGTTTGGTGCCAGGAAGAATCGCAAAACATGGGGGCATGGAGTTTCATCGAGGCGCGCCTGCGCGCCATGTTCGGCCGCGAAGTTGGTTATGCCGGTCGCAATGCCAGTGCCAGCCCCGCCGTCGGCGCCCTCGCTCTTCATAAGCGCGAACAAGCATGTCTGATCGCGGAAGCGTTCTCGATTTGATTCGGGAGCGACAAGGCTCTCACGTGCAGATGAGAAGGCGAAAGACGTTGCGCCCCCCTTACCCTGCCTCTCCCCTCGGTGCGAGGGGGAAAGGATGAAGGTGCGGGGTGAATCGATATTAGAATATGGCATCACGTTCATTAGATTCGCTTAGCATCAATTATCTAATTCTCGTTAGCCGATGAACCAAGAAACTCGTCTGTACGAAACACATCTGCCGGTGAAGGACACCGAAGTCTCCAGCCGGTTTTATGTTGATATCGTGGGACTGGAGTACGCCTATCGTGATTTAACCCGCGATGTTGTCTTTCTCTGGATCGGTTCCAACAAACGTTCCATGCTTGGCCTGTGGGGTCCAACCACGCTCTGGGGCCAACCTCGCGCTTGTCACTTTGCCATTGCCGTTTTGCTGCCCGAGCTGCTTGCGGCCGGCCTACGCCTTAGCACTCTCGGCGCGCTGACGCGGGATTTTTCCGGCAAGATGACAACCGAACCATCGGTCATCGGTTGGATGCCGTCCGCGCAGCTTTACTTCTCCGATCCCGACGGACATACCGTTGAATACATCACGCTGCTTGATGAAGCGCCCGAACCTACCTTTGTCGGGTCGCTTTCGGCCTGGAAGGCACGACGAGAGATGGTTTAACCGCGCTGAGAGAAACTACACGCTCGCCCTTTGAATTCTGGAGCGGCAGCCGCCGTGTCGGCTGCACGCCGGTTCCGATCTGGCAGTGTTATGCCGACCACTACGGGAACTTCGAGCCTGTTAAGGTGAAATGACTTGGCGTTCGACTCGCACGGCGGTTTGCGCTTATGTAGCCGCGCAATGAGCGTGCAGGTGAAAATTCCCGCAGTCGGCGAATCGATTTCCAGCGGCGTCGTTTCCGTCTGGCACAAGAGATCGGGCGAGCAAGTAAAAAAAGGCGACCCGCTCTTTACTCTCGAGACCGACAAAGTTTCGACTGAAATCGTTGCTGAAGCTGATGGCGTGCTTAAAACCAAAGCCGCCGAGGGTCAGGAAGTAAAAATCGGCGAAGTCGTCGCGGAAATCGAAGAGTCTGGCGCGGCCGTCGAAACGGCCCCTGCAAAAAAGGAAAAGACCGCGCCAGAACACGCTTCTGCAGCCGCGGTCGCTGACCGCGGCCGATCGGAGTCGCCGACCCCGACTACAGCTACCGCCCTTTCGCCGGCGGTCCGTCGCATTGTTGATGAAGAAAAACTCGATCCTGCAAAGATCTCCGGGACGGGAAAAGGCGGTCGCGTTACCAAGGGGGACGCGCTCGCCGCCGCGCAAAATCGCAGCTTGGCGGAACCGGCAGATACCGAATCAACCACGGCCACTGAGATGGCCGAGCCGGGAGAATCGCTGGCACCGGCTACGAAAGATGGTCGCGTCGTTCGCAAAAAAATTTCACCGTTGCGGCGCAAGATCGCGCAACAACTTGTCATGGCGCAGCATACCGCGGCGATCCTAACCACGTTCAACGAATGCGATATGAGCGAAGTGCAGGCATTGCGTGCTCACGCGCAGGAGCAATTCACGAAAAGGAATGGATTGAAGCTTGGTTTCATGTCCTTCTTCGTCAAAGCGACGGTGGCGGCGTTGAAGGCAGTGCCCCCGATCAATGGACGAATTGAAGGAGACTATTTCATTCAAAATAATTTCTACGACATCGGGGTCGCCGTCGGGACAGAACGCGGGCTGGTCGTACCGGTAGTGCGGGGCGCTGACAAAAAGTCGTTCGCCGATCTGGAGCGGGATATCGCTGATTACGCGAAAAAGGCGCGCGAAGGAAAATTGAAAATCGAAGAGCTCCAAGGCGGGACCTTTACCATTTCGAATGGCGGCGTTTATGGCTCGCTCTTGAGCACACCAATTTTGAACCCGCCGCAGAGTGGAATTCTGGGCATGCACAAAATTATGGAGCGCCCCATTGCAGTAAACGGCGCAGTCGTGGTCCGTCCGATGATGTATCTTGCCCTTAGCTACGACCATCGCATCGTCGATGGCAAAGAAGCCGTCACATTTCTCATTAAGGTAAAGGAAGGAATCGAAACCCCCAAGACCTTGCCAATCGATTTTTAAATGCTTCAAGTCGTGTCGAGCGAAAGTCGAGACATCCCGCAGCGCTACCTTTAAGGTTCTATCCCGGGATTCCTCGACTGCGCTCGGAATGACCGATCTGATTTATGGAAAAATTTGATGTCATAATCATTGGCTCCGGACCGGGCGGATACGTAGCCGCCATTCGCGCGGGCCAGCTCGGACTTAAGACCGCGATCATCGAGAAAGACAAGGAGCTCGGCGGGACCTGCCTGAACATCGGCTGTATTCCAAGCAAGGCGTTGCTCACATCCAGCGATCATTTTTCTTTTGCGAAAAAGGAAGCAGCCAAACACGGAATCGTGATCGAGAACCCGCGCGTCGATTTGCCGACGATGCAAAAGCGCAAGGACAAGGTGGTGAAGACGCTGACCGGCGGGGTGCGCCAGTTAATGAAGACGAACAAGGTAACGGTGCTGGAAGGAACTGGCACGATTACGGCGCCGGGAAAAGTGACTGTCAAATCTTCCGGCGGCGAAACTCAGGAGCTCGAGACCAAGAACATCGTTATCGCCACTGGAAGCGTGCCGATTGAACTGCCGTTCGCAAAATTCGACGGCAACACCATCGTCAGCAGTACTGAAGCGCTCTGTTTTACCGAGACGCCAAAGAAATTTCTCGTCATCGGCGCAGGCGCCATCGGTCTCGAGCTTGGCTCAGTCTGGAACCGGCTCGGTAGCGAAGTGACGATGCTGGAATTTCTGCCGCGCATTGCCGTGGGTTTCGATCTCGAGCTGTCGAATTTGCTCCAGCGCGCTCTCGCTGCGCAGGGGATCAAGTTTCACCTCGAAACGAAGGTGACCGGGGTGAAGCTGGAGAATGGACGGGCCGTTGCGACGGCCGAAAAAGCTAACGAGAAGTTGACATTCGAGGCGGACAAGGTGCTGGTATCAGTCGGGCGCCGACCATTTTCCGAAGGGCTCGGCGCGGAAAAAGTCGGCGTTGAATTCGATGAGCGAAAACGGATCAAGGTCGACAAACATTTTCGCACCAAGGTGGAAGGGATTTATGCGATTGGCGACGTCATTGCCGGGCCGATGCTCGCGCACAAAGCCGAGGACGAGGGCATCGCCTGCGTCGAGATCATTGCCGGCAAAGC
>QHPM01000161.1:0-797 GCA_003219095.1 Verrucomicrobiota bacterium | reverse complement strand
AAAATTCTGGGTGCGCATATTCTGCAACACGCTGCTTCCGAATTAATCGCCGAACCAACCTCCGTTATCGAGTTCGGCGGGAGCAGCGAAGATCTCGGTCGCACATGCCATTCGCACCCAACCTTAAGCGAAGCGGTAAAAGAGGCCGCGATGGCGGTGGAGAAGCGCGCGCTGCATATTGTGAATCGTTAGTGGAAGACAAGAGCGTTGCGACGCTAGTGTTGTGGCTGCCGCCGTCGCCGGCGACGGGTCGCGTATTTGCTACGGCATCCGCTCCGACGATAACACTTACAGAGTTGCGCCGTTCGGAGAAAGACATTCTACGAGTGCGAGAAGCTGCGGTCGAATCAGGTCAAGATCTTCTTCCGAGTTCACACGCGGAAGATCGTCATCTGTTCCAACCTTAGCCCCCTGGATCATACACGGTGGGCGGTACAATGCCGCAGCTTTCCTAACTTGCCGCTTCGCGACGCGCAATTACGACTCGGGTAATGATTGCCGCGAGCAGACAGATGATTGCGCCAAAGCCGAGCGCGAACGGCGTTCCCCAAAAATGTGCGACCGCTCCCGCTTCCAGACTGCCCACTGGAATCATCGCGCCGAAGACGAGCGACCAAACACCCATTGCGCGACCGCGCATTTCGTCCGGCACGATGGTTTGCAACGTCGTGTTCGAAGTGGCGAAAAATAGAAGCATTCCAAATCCCGCAAGGAACAAGAAAGCCATAGCCAGATAAAAACTTCTCGCGAAGGCAAATGCAGTCATCGCGGTAGAGAATAAATAGACGCCGCTAAAG
>QHPM01000235.1 GCA_003219095.1 Verrucomicrobiota bacterium | reverse complement strand
TGGTCACCAGTTCATTTAGCCTGCTGAGACAAACATTTTCCGAATGGGTCGAGGATAAAGCGCCGCAACTTGGCGCGGCCTTGGCCTACTACACTGTGTTCTCTCTCGCCCCCTTAATTCTCGTGCTCCTGGCAGTTGTGGGCTTGCTTTTTCATAATGACCCGGGCGCCTGGAACAAACTGACCGAACAGATGGGCGCCTTCCTCGATAAGAGCGGCGTCGACATGGTGCGCAACATTGCACAAAAAGCGTCCCAGCCGAGCAAAGGCGTCCTGGCCACGGTCATCGGCGTTTTGCTTGCGCTGTTCGGGGCAAGCGGCGTCTTCGGTCAACTCCAGGATGCGCTTAATACCGTCTGGGGCGTCAAAGCGAAGCCGGGCGGCGGCATCTGGGGTTTTTTGCGCTCCCGGTTTCTCTCTTTCGCCATGGTTGGCGGCATTTGTTTTCTGCTACTCGTGTCGCTCACATTGGAAAGCGTGCTGAAAGGTTTCAGCCATTGGGTGCAGTCAGTCATGCCAGGAGGCATCGTTGTTGCCTTAGTTGTCTACTGGATTTTCGATCTGGCCGTGGTGATTCTGCTCTTCGCAATCATTTTCAAATATCTACCAGATGCAGAAATCCATTGGCGCGACGTGTGGATCGGCGCGGCCATTACCGCAATCCTCTTTGCGATCGGGAAGTGGGCATTGGGTCTTTATCTCGGCAGCGGCAGCGCCGCCTCAGCCTATGGCGCAGCCAGCTCCTTAATTACGCTGCTGCTGTGGGTTTACTATTCGGCGCAAATTCTCCTGTTCGGCGCCGAATTCACTCAAGTATACGCCTGCGAGGCCGGCCGCGGGGTTGAGCCAGACAAATACGCGGTGCGGAGAACGAACAAATGATAATTTATCGGGCTTTCTTCTCTCTCAAGGGTTGATCGCTTTAGGTGAGGCCGAAGACTAGTCGAGAAATATGGTCTCGCCTTTTTGACACACGGGATTTTTAACCAACGCTGAGCCAGGGAGGAACTGAGGCGGATCCATCGCACCTTCTTCCCTGAAAAAATGTGGATTCTTAATCGCTCCGAGGACAGCCAATAGTTCCGTATGGCTGGTACCAAACGCCCCAGCAACGTGTCATCATTCGCGACTGTAGTGAATCGCTCTATCCTTAATCGATTAAGACGCCCTTGCTAATTTGCCCGAAGGCCACGCTCATCTTGAAAATTTTGCGGCGCGTTGAATCCGTAGCGTTTTCGGTAACGCCACCGTTTTTGCACCGAGCCAGCTGTGGTTAAGAGTCAGCTGCTCTGCCAATTGAGCTAACGGTGCAAACGGCTTTTTCCCAGGTGAATGCTGTTGAAGCGCGTACGTTCGTGCTGCCAAAATCGGTAGCATAAATGCGGCGCTCTGTTAGCATCGGGCACCATGAGGGGATCAAAAACTACTCATACCCGCTCGGTGCACAACGCGGAAGTTCTATCTCCAGAAGCCACCCAAAGGCAGGAATGATTGGCACGTTCGATTCCACTGCCGTCCCGTGAACGGCATGTCGCGGGTCGTCTTCCGAAGCACAGGGACAAAGGAGATCGCGGCCGCGAAGCGAATCGCCGCACAGATTATCGAATCATTCTGGAACGACGCCGGAAGCGGAGCCGAGACCCTTAAACTTCGAAACGACACCGCAACTATTGGCGAGCTAATCGAGAGATATCGGCAGAATGCCGAACAACGGCCGGGGACCGTGCGCGGCAATGCGCGGTCGCTGCGAATGATCGTCAGAACAGTGTACGGCGGAGATCCGGGTCAGAAGCCAACCAGCGTGCTCAGGGCGGACCTCGTTCGTCAGGTTGAGAAGCGGCAAATTGAGGCAGCAGAAGAGCGCGCGACACCAACAATGCGAGCGGCGCTGATTCAACAAACTCGAAATTCGACGGCGAGCTTCGTACGGCAGGCGCGATCTATTGTTACGCTACGTAAAATGAAATTTTTCAAAGATTTAAAGTTACCCGAGTTACGTGCTTTTCGTGGCGAATCTGTGGAAATGCCACACACCGGTCGCTGCCCCGTCCTCTCGACAATGAAAGCACTTTGCGCAATGGAAGCAGCAGTGCCGAAACTAGCGGAGAAAGATCCCGCGGTTTATGTGGCGCACCTCCTTTTTTCTCGGCTCGGATTGCGGAACATAGAAATCGCTAACTCCCCCCCGCACATTGAATCAGCGATGGCAGCATTGGCATTAGAAACAGCGACGGGCATCTCCTGAGAAAGGCGCAGCGCTAGGCACACTGACTGATTTGGCCGGGAAAAAGCCGATGCTGTCAATGGGGATTGCGTCGTTGCCCAGGGGATGAGCCTGAGTCGGTCTTGGAGTCTGTGTCGGCTACGGTTGGGTTGTTGCACTCGCCGTATTCGAGGGAGGCGAGTTGATTGTGAATGTGTAAGCTTTAACTCGGTAATAGTACTTCGTTGCAGCTGCCAGCCCGGTATTGGCGTAGGTTCTGATATTTGCGCCCACTGTAGCAATCTGTGTAAACTTGCTTCCATCGGGAGAGCGTAAAATCCTAAACCCGACTTCGTTGTTTGAATTGTCGGTCCAAGCGAGATTGATTCGACTCGATGATACTGCCGTGGCTGTCAGATTCGATGGTGCGTCAACGACGGGTGTAGGAGTTGGAGTCGGAGAGCTTGAAGTCGAAAAGACCTCGAAAACTTTTGAAGATGAAATGCTCGAGTGGGTACCACCTCCGGCCACCAGAATCTTGCCAGCTCCAACAACCGGGAAAATGCCATGCCGCGCCGTAGGCATTGGTGCCTCAAGGCGCCAGGTCTGGGAGAACGGGTTATAAACATCCACCCGGTTATAGACGTTACCCGCCACCTGCCCCGTGCCGGCATTGGTTGTCTCTCCTCCCATGACGTAGAACTCATTTCCGTAGTATGGCGCCTTACCCATTCCGCCTCGTGCTTGTGGCAAGGGGGGAATGGTTGATCCAGGCTGGCCGCTCCACTGCCACGTGTTAGACACCGGATCGTAAATTTGAACGTCGTTGAAACCGATTGTCGTCGCATTTTTCCCGGTTCTTCCGCCGAAGATGTAGAGCTTCTGCCCATCAGTGCCGGCCGCAGCGTGGTTTCGTCCTATCGGCATCGAAGCAATCGGGGCCCATCTATTCCCGGCCGGATCATAGACACCGGCAGTAGCTACGGTCGTCCCGCTGACGATGCCGCCGGCGGCGTAGACTTTGCCATTGATGTACGCCGTGGAGACGGAACCGGCGGCCCAAGGCATGGATGCTCCGAGGCTCCAAGAGTTCGTAACTGGATCATAAATCTGGACTTTGCCTGCCGCTACGTTTGATCCATAAACGTTTATTCCACCAAAGAGGTAGAGCTTGCCTTTAATCACTTCAGCTCCATGATGGTCACCCAGGTATTGGCGCGGTGCTAGATCGCTGCGCCAAAGGCCTGTGTTCAAATCGTAGGCGAGAGTCGCAGCAAGAGTTGAGCTTGAACCTCCACCTACGAGGTAGAGCACGCCGTTAATTACTCCGCAGGAGACTTCACTCGTTAACATCGGAAGGGCTGGGCCTGTCTGCCACGTCCCGGGCGTGACCTCCGTCACCCATGTCTGGGCCTGCAAGGTCCCACTCCCGTCCA
>QHPM01000160.1 GCA_003219095.1 Verrucomicrobiota bacterium | reverse complement strand
CTGCCGCTTGATTTGCATCCCGAGATTGGAAACAACGTTTTGCTTATGCGTGCGCTCGGGTTCGAAAAATCAGAGCCATTCTTCGAAGAAAAAGGATCGTTGCTCGGACAACGCGCAGCGGTCGACATTGCATTGAGCGAATTGGTCGCACAATTGGAAAAGAGTGTGGCTGGTCCGGTAAAAACCATCGCGTCGGGTCCGAAAAACGTTCGGGCCGTCGGCGTCATTACCGGTGCCGCCGGTAGTGAGATCGAGCGCATTGCCGCCGAAGGAATCGACGCTTTCATTACCGGCGAAGCGCCGCATTGGGCTGCGATTGCCGCGGGAGAACTAGGCATCAATCTCTTGCTCGCGGGTCACTACGCCACTGAAACTTTCGGCGTCAAAGCCCTGGCGGCGTATCTTGCCAAAATATTCCAGCTCGATTGGGAATTCATCGATTTGCCGACGGGACTATGAAAGCTCGCTGAATGGTTGCGCCTGAGCACAAACGCGTGAGCACGCGCGCCACCGGCGTGGTCGGGATCGCGATTTTGTCGAGCCGCATTCTTGGGCTGATTCGGGAGCAGATTTTTGCCGGGCTGTTCGGTGCGGGGAAATATCTCGATGCTTTTTTGATGGCGTTTCGGCTGCCGAATTTGCTGCGCGATTTGTTTGCCGAGGGCGCCCTTTCCACCGCCTTCATCACCACTTTCTCAGGGAAAATTGCCACCGAAGGCGACGAACCAGCCTGGCGGCTGGCCAACAAAGTCGCGACGCTAACCGCCGTTTTCATGAGCGTCGTCACGCTTCTCGGCATCATTTTCGCGCCGCAACTGGTCGATCTACTGACGTGGTGGAGCTGGCCGCCTGACAAAACCGAGCTCACCATTTGGTTAACGAGAATTATGTGGCCGTTCATGCTGCTGGTCTCGCTCGCAGCGCTGGTGATGGGAATGCTGAACGCAAAACACGTCTTCGGCCCGCCCGCAATGGCATCGAGTTACTTCAATCTCGGCTCAATTATCGGCGGCGTCGGCATCGGTTGGTGGCTCGATCCGCATTTCGGCGCGCGCTCGCTAACCGGCCTGGCCATTGGGACACTCATCGGGGGGATGTGGCAATTAACCGCGCAGTTTCCATCGCTCCGGCATGTCGGTTATAAGTATCGCGCGGATTTTCAATGGCGTGACGAAGGAGTCCGCGCCGTGCTTATATTAATGGCCCCGGCGATCATCGCCGCCAGCGCCGTGCAGGTGAACGTCCTTATCAATAGCGGGTTTGCCGCGAGTCTTGGCAATGGCCCGGTGAGTTGGCTCAACATCGCCTTTCGCCTGATGCAATTGCCACTGGGAATTTTTGGCGTCGCCATCGGCACCGTTACCCTTCCGCTCGTTTCGAAAAGTGCAGCCGTCGGAAATATCGATGAATTTCGCAGTATTCTCGCGAGCGGTATGCGGTTGGCGTTTTTGCTTACCGTTCCTTCTGCGATCGGGCTTGCCATGCTCGCTTCGCCCATCATCAGCGTGATTTATCAACATGGCCGATTCACGGCCGAGATGACGCGGCAGACTGCGGGCGCACTGCAATTCTACGCCATCGGTCTCGTCGCCTACTCCGCCTTGAAAGTGCTGACGCCGGCCTTTTACGCGATCGGCAAGCGTAATACTCCAATGATCGTTAGCTTCCTCGCGATCGGAACGAATCTTTTCCTGAACTGGCTTTTCACCTTTCGACTCGGATGGGGACATCGCGGCCTGGCTTTCTCCACCAGCATTGTGGCGACGATCAATTTTCTCTTACTTTACGCACTGATGTGGCGGCAGACGCGCGGGCTGGAAAGCCGCCGCATGTTTGCTGGTCTCGCCAAGATTTGCCTGGCCGGTTTGCTGCTCGCGCTTATTTGCTGGCTGGCAAATTACTGGTGGTTCGACGCTTGGGAACATTTGCGTTTCTTCGCCAAGCTCTGCAGGTTATTTGGCACAATTATCGTTAGCGGCGTGGTCTTTTTCGGCGGGGCATTTCTCTTGCGCTTGGACGAAGTGCGCGATGTTTTCGATCTGGTTAAACGAAAAATAGGCACTCGCAGATTGTAGGGCGTCTGTGTCGGACGCCGTTGAAAATTGGAGGGACGCGCGCTGTCGCGTCCCTAAATTGGGGACATGACAGCGCATCTCCCTCCAGTTAGCCCAGTGCCTGTTCCAAATCTTCGATTAAATCGTCTGGATGCTCGAGACCGATCGAGCAACGTAACAAACTTTCCGGCGAGGTTGTGCCCGGTCCTTCAATTGATGCGCGATGTTCGATTAAACTTTCCACGCCGCCCAAACTCGTCGCCCGCGTGAAAATTTCCGTCTTGGCCGCAACCCGCATCGCCGCTTCTCGTCCGCCTTTCGCTTCGAATGAAAGCATTCCGCCAAACAGCGACATTTGTTTTTTCGCAATGTCGTACCCGGGATGCGACTGCAGCCCCGGATAATGCACGCGCTCAACATTTCGATTTTGCGCGAGGTAACCCGCTACTTTCGCTGCATTTTCGCAATGCGCTCGCATTCGCCAAGGCAAGGTTTTCATGCCGCGCAGAATCAGCCAGCAATCGAATGGCGAGGGGACCGCGCCGCCAGAATATTGAATCGAGCGAACACCGTGAAAAAATTCGTCGTCGCGTTTCGCGACAATGATTCCGCCAAGCACATCGCAATGGCCGCCAAAATATTTGGTGGTGGAATGGAGAATGAAATCGGCGCCGGCTTCGAATGGTCGCTGAATAATCGGCGCCCAAGTATTATCACAAATGCAAACCGCCCCGGCCTCGTGAGCGATCTTTGCTACCGCTGCCAAATCGACAATTTTTAGGAGTGGGTTCGACGGCGTTTCCATCCACAACAGTTTTGTATTTAGCCGCAGCGCATTTTTCACCGCCGGCAGATCGCACATGTCGATGAAGTCCGCTTCCAGTTTCCAGCGCAGAAATAAATCGCGCAGCAATCGGCTGGTGCCGTAATAGGCGTCGACGTGGGCAAGAACGTGATCGCCAGGTGCGAGTGCGGCCAACAAACCCATTGCCGCCGCCATGCCGCTGCCAAAGGCTGCCGCGTCCTCCCCACCTTCGAGCGCGCTTACGCCTTCCTCCAACGCTTTGCGATTCGGATTATCGTTGCGCGTGTACATGAACCCGCGCGAATACGTTCCCTCGACATCGCGCTCGAATGTGGTGGAGAGATGAATCGGTGACGCCACCGCGCCGGTCGCCGCATCGATCTCATGTCCGGCATGAACCGCGAGCGTTTCCACGCGAACTTTGCGCCAATCTTTCATAACCAACGCCAATCTAGGCAGCGCGCTCCTCGGTTGCCAACTTTTCGCGATTCTGATTGCTACTTCTGTAGCGGCGGTCTATGACCGCCGGTTTGGAACTGCCGGCAAGAATCATCGGCGGTCATAGACGCCGCTACAGTAATACTTGCCAGCGGATTCGATTTGACGACGCGAGGCAGCAAGCGCAAATACCAGACTTCGGTGCGCCTTTTTCGGCGCCTGCAAACCTATGAGTTCAGCGCTGGGCATCTATCAAGACGACGTTTTCAAAATGGCCTGCGAGCAATTTCGCGTCATCGCCGATTACCTCGAAATCGACCAAAACCATCGTGAACGGTTAATGCTGCCGAAACGCGCCATCGCCGTCACCCTGCCGGTGCACATGGACGACGGCAGCACCAAGACCTTTCAGGGTTATCGCGTCCAGCATCACCTCACCCTTGGTCCGACCAAAGGCGGCACTCGTTTTGCGCCTGATCTCTCGATGGGAGAGACGGCCGCTTTGGCGATGTGGATGAGCTGGAAATGCGCACTCAACGGTTTGCCCTATGGCGGAGCAAAAGGCGGCATCGCCTGTGATCCAACCAAACTTTCGCGCAGTGAATTGGAAGCGGTCTCGCGCCGTTACATGCAGGAAATGATTCCGTTTGTCGGGCCTCATACCGACATCATGGGGCCGG
The DNA here is from genome assembly GCA_003219095.1 of Verrucomicrobiota bacterium. GTDB lineage: Bacteria > Verrucomicrobiota > Verrucomicrobiia > Chthoniobacterales > UBA10450 > AV69. The sequence continues at coordinate 3,428 of QHPM01000160.1, read as the reverse complement.
ACATGGGCACGAACGAACAGGTGATGGCGTGGTTCATGGACACCTATTCGGTATATCAGGGCTATGCTGTCAGCGAAATAGTCACCGGCAAGCCGGTGTCGATTGGTGGCACCGAAGGACGCCGCGAATCCACCGGGCGCGGCGTTGTCTATCTGATCGAGCGCGCCATGGACTTGTTGAAGATGGATCCGACCGAGTGCACCGCGATCGTGCAGGGATTCGGCAACGTCGGGTCGGTCGCGGCATTATCGCTCGCCTTGAAGACTGGAATCAAAGTCGTGGGTATTAGCGATGCAACTACCGCCGTTTACAATGCCAAAGGAATCGACGTGAAAGCAGCGGAGCAGCACGTTCTGAAGAAAGGCAATTTGCGGGCATTCGATCAAGGGGATCGGATCGATCCTAACGAATTGCTGGTGCAGAAATGCGATGTTCTGGCGCCTTGTGCAGTTGATCGCGTGATCACAGAAAAAAATGCGGCCAAATTGCAATGCCGCATTCTGGCTGAAGGCGCCAACGGGCCGACCACACCGGAAGCGGATAAACTTCTTGATCAACGTTGGGCCGAAGTTTTTGTCATACCCGACATCTTGTGCAACGCCGGCGGCGTCATCGTTTCTTATTTCGAATGGGTGCAGGGTTTGCAGGCTTTCAGTTGGAGCGAAACGGAAGTGACCGACAAACTTTTCCGTATTCTGGAACATTCCTTTACCCAGGTGATCCGGCGAGCAAAAGCGCACAAGATTTCGCACCGGATGTCTGCCATGGCCACCGGAGTGGAGCGCGTGATGAAAGCAAAAAGCACGCGCGGTTTATTTCCGTAACCCAGCGCGATGGCGAAACTCGCCGCATCATTGCGAGCATTGCTCGCGCGCGCGATTGATTACGCGGGAATGTTTCCGCCCTGTCAGCTCGAGCTCGAGCCGTCGCTGAAGAATCAGGCGCAATATTTGCGCACCGCCGATGCCTGGATGCTAAGCACATTCGTCCTTCCGGTAGGACAATTTGGTGCCGCCAAACAATTCCTGACGGAGTTCGATCCCCTTCACCCGCTCCAAGTTTCCGCACTCGGGCCCAAAACCGAAAACGCAGCTGCTTTTCGTGAGGCCCTGGTGAAGACCGATGCAGCCATTCGTTCGCTGTCGACGCACAATGTCGATCTCGTATCGGTCAGCCAGCTCGAAATGTTTCTGCCTCACGATGTCGATTCGCGGTTGCTCAGTGAAGCGAGATCAATTCTCGGATCTCTGCCCGCGTTCTGGGAAGCGCCGCCGAGCAGAGCAGAACAAGCAATCTCGTTGGTCGCCGAACTCAATTCCAATGCTGATTTGCCAACATTTGGTTACAAATTACGCAGCGGTGGCGTCACGGCCGACGCCTTTCCCACTTCCGCGCAGATCGCGCAGGCATTGGTCACACCGGTCACGCACCAGGTTCCGATCAAGTTCACCGCCGGCTTGCATCATCCGCTCCGGCAATATCGCGAGGAAGTGCAGACGAAAATGCACGGCTTTTTAAATGTGATCGGCGCAGCTGTGCTGGCGGCCGAATACAAATGGGACGCCCCGCAAGCCGTGGTCATGCTGGAAGATGAAAATGCGGACTCATTTTCCTTTACCGACGAATTTTTCGCGTGGCGCGAATGGGGAATCGATATCAAGCGGCTGCAAGACCGGCGGAAATTCGTCACTTCGTTCGGCAGCTGCAGCTTCGACGAACCACGCGAGGATTTGCGCGCGCTCGCATTTCTGTAGCGGCGGTCGTCGGCCGCGGGCTACAGGACAAGTTCGCTGCAATGAGCGGGTAAGATGCCGGTCTCCACAGCCAAAATGGCTGTGTCCCCCGAATTACTCGGCTTGAATTTTTTGTAGCGGCGGTCTATGACCGCCGAACGACTAGCACTTCGGCGCTCTTGGAGCGCCGCTACAGAAGATGCCGCTCCAATCCTTTATCGACGTCCCGCCCGATTCCGACTTCCCGATTCAGAATCTGCCGTATGGAATTTTCAAACCAAATGATGGCGCGGCGCGCCCCGGTGTTGCTATCGGGGAGCTGATTCTTGATCTCTCAGTTGTAGAAGAGCTCGGTCATTTTCGCGACGTAACTGCACCACGAATTTTTGCGAGTGATTCGCTTAACGCCTTCATGGCGTTGGGCCGTCCGGTCTGGAAAAAGACGCGCCAGGTCCTGCAAAAATTATTGTCCGCCGAAAATGGGACTTTGCGCGACAACACCGAATTTCGCGCGCGCGCGTTCCACAAACAAAACGAGGTGACGATGCAACTGCCGGCGCGCATTGGCGATTACACCGATTTTTATTCTTCGTATCACCACGCTCACAATGTCGGCACGATGCTGCGCGGACCGGAGAACGCACTTATGCCGAATTGGAAATGGTTGCCGGTAGCCTACCATGGGCGTGCCAGTTCAATTGTCGTTAGCGGAACGGAGGTGAAACGGCCGCATGGACAAACGAAGCCGCCGGATGCGAGCGCTCCGGTTTTCGGTCCGAGCAAAAGTTTCGATTTCGAATTGGAGACGGCGTTCTTCGTCGGTCTCGGAAATTCGATTGGCCGACCCGTCTCAATCGATCAAGCCGAAGATCACATTTTTGGGATCGTGCTGATGAACGACTGGAGCGCGCGTGATATTCAAACATGGGAATACCAGCCGCTCGGTCCGTTCCTGGCGAAAAACTTTTGCACCAGTATCTCGCCATGGATTATAACGCTGGAAGCGCTCGAGCCGTTTCGGCAAAATTTGTCGGCGCAAGGTCCAGCACCGCTGTCGTATTTAAAACGCGCAAATGATTTTACTTTCGACATCCAACTGGAAGCACGCTTGCAGACCGCCAAAATGCGCGAGCCACAGACAATCACCCGCACGAACTTCCAAAACCTTTACTGGAGCATCGCGCAACAACTGGCGCACCACACTGTCAACGGCTGCAACCTTCAACCGGGCGACCTCCTCGCGAGTGGCACAATCAGCGGGCCGACTGAGGAATCGCGGGGCTGCATGTTGGAATTGACCTGGCGCGGGACGAATCCGCTGAAACTTTCGAGCGGTGAAAGCCGAAAATGGCTCGAAGATGGCGACACCCTTTCGATCACCGGCTGGTGCCAGGGTGATGGTTATCGAATTGGCTTTGGCGAAGTCAGCGGCTGCATCATCGGCGCGTGACCACATTCGCGCGTCTCATTTCTTGGATTGGTCATCCGCTGGTATTTGTCTCGGCTTCGGTGGCCGTTGTCGTCGGCACACAACTCGGACCGCGCACCGGTTTGCCAATTCTTCTCGCCTTGCTCCTCAGTACGTTGGTGCCAACCGCCATCTTGCTCCTTTCTGGAGTTCGCTCCGGCCGATGGAGTGATGCGGATGTATCCGTCCGCAAAGAGCGGCAGCGTTTTTTTCCGTGGGCAGTTCCG
>QHPM01000234.1 GCA_003219095.1 Verrucomicrobiota bacterium | reverse complement strand
TCCGATCGGGCGGGGCGGCCTTGACGATTTTCTCGGCGTTACCGCTGGTGCAGATGACGTCGCTGAGTGCCTTTACACCCGCGCTGCAATTGATGTAGGCGATGACGTAATAATTCTTGTCCGCATTTTTTTTCAAAAACGCGGCCAGGGCCGGTGGCGGACAGGATTCCGAAAGGGAACAGCCGGCGTCGAGATCGGGGAGAACGACGCGCTTGGTTGGGTTGATGATTTTGGCGGTCTCGGCCATGAAGTGAACGCCACAGAAAAGAATGACCTCGGCGTCGGCCTTGGCCGCCTGATAACTGAGCCCAAGCGAATCGCCGACGAAATCGGCCACTTCCTGAATTTCCCGGACTTGATAATTGTGCGCGAGGATGACGGCGTTGCGTTCGCGCTTCAATTCCGCGATATCCGCCGCCAGGTCAACGCCAGTCCGGCTCGGGCGCCCGTAATTTACCCCTGCACTAACCATGGTAGTAATATCAGACAAATTGAGACGCGCTCAAACAAGAGCAGCGTCGGCGCGTAAATAAATTGGCCGACGGGCGAAGGCGACGCGCTGTTGCGCGTCCGGACGAACGGAAGCTCGTCCCTCCAAGCAATCAATCGACTTGCGAGCGGTTCCCTGCTTCGCTCAAAATGACAGGCGCATGAAACCATATGCTCTCGGCTTCATCGGCGCCGGCAAACTGGCCGCCTCGGTCATTCGCGGATTGCTTCTGAAAAATTTTTGTGCGCCGGACGCAATTCTGGCGAGTGAGCCAAATGTCGAGACGCGCACGCAATTGCAAAACGAGCTCGGGATTTCATTGAGGACAGACAACAGTGAGATCGCAGCGAAAGCGGAAACTGTTTTTCTCGGGGTGAAACCGCAAATGGTGCTCCCGGTTTTGCGCGGACTCGGTGCCGCGCTCACGGACAAGTTGGTGGTGTCGTTCGCGGCCGGTATTCGCATCGCTCAGATGGAAGAGGTAACGCCGGCAAGAATCATGCGTGTGCTTACAAACACACCGAGCGCAATCGGGCGCGGGGCGAGTGCGTTTGCCAGTGGCCCGCGCGCGACGGAGCAAGATCGTGAGAAAATTCGCATGATGTTCGGGGCCATCGGCCTCGTGGTGGAAGTCGATGACGAACAAATTGACGCGGCGACCGCGCTGGCGGGCGGCGGTCCTGCCTTTGTTTATGCCATGATCGAAGCGCTCGCGCGAGGCGGCGAAAAAATGAGGTTGAACAAGCAGACGTCGCTGCAACTTGCCGCCCAAACTGCACTCGGCGCCGCCGAAATGATGATAACGAGCGGAAAATCTCCGGCGGAGCTAATTAAGATGGTAGTGAGCCCCGGTGGTACGACTGCCGCCGGTTTGCGCGTGCTGGAAGAACGCTCCGTCGCGGATGCGCTCGCGGACGCGGTGGAGGCCGCAACAAAACGCGGTCAGGAAATGGCACGAGAAAATCGTTAGCGCCAATGACGGGTCATCCCGAGCAACGTCGAGGGAGCCCGATGTGTTACCGTTAAGCTTTCGCGGCGGGATCCCTCGACTTCGCTCCGCTCTCTGCTGGGATGACCGTAGGGTCGAAGATCAACGCCCTCTGCGATTTAGAAGGCTTGCCGCATCGCCTCTATCGGGGCTTCGCGTTCAAACCAAATCTCAAATGCGAGTGCGCCTTGATATAGCAACATCGCCAATCCATTGGCGGCGCGGGCGCCGGCTTCGACCGCCGCCAAAACAAAAGTTGTGCGACCGTCGGCATAAACCGTGTCGAAAACCAATAAATGCGGCGCGAGCAACCGCGCCGGAATTGGTGACGGATCGCTGCGATTCAATCCGAGTAACGTTGCATTCACGATCAGATCAAGATGCGCAATTTGGAATCGAAGGGCGGCTTCTTCCCAGGGAATCGCCTGCAATCTCGGGACCGGACCTAAAACCCTGGGACCGGCAAAATATTCTCGCAGTTCTTCCGCCAGCTTCTGCGCCGTAACGAAAGTGCGGTTGGCAATGACGAGGCGTTCGCAATTTTCGCGAGCGCATTGCAAGGCGATTGCACGCGCCACGCCGCCACCGCCCATGATCATCACCCGTAAATCGCGAAGATCGACGACAAACTCCTGCCGAACGGCACGGGCGAATCCCTTGCCGTCGGTGTTATAGCCGCGAAGTTTTGCCTTATCGATCCTGACAGTATTGATCGCGCCGATGCGTCTCCCGTTGTCATCAATTTCGTCCATCAATTTGGCGGCAGCGATTTTGTGCGGCGTGGTCAAGTTCACTCCGACGAAGTTCAGTTCGCGGATTAGTTCGAGCGCGCTTTGCAATTCGTCAGGGGAAATTTGAAAGCGGGCGTATTGCATATCGATCTTGCACGACTTCAAGGCTGCGTTCTGCATTTTCGGCGAAA
>QHPM01000159.1 GCA_003219095.1 Verrucomicrobiota bacterium | reverse complement strand
TGGTTAAACGCCTGGAAGGTCCCCGGCAAAATTAACTCTTTTGGGTTATCATCACGCTTCGCGGTTGCGACGGTAACTTCGAGCTGAGTCGTTCGCTGCACGAACGTTTTCTGTTCGTGACGCTGACTAACGCGCTGCCACACGCCGATTATGACTAGAATCGCAACGAACGCGACGGCGGCGATTGGTCCCCAGACGGCAACACTTCGCATCGGAGGATGGAGCGGTGTGCGCGGCCCTCCACGTCGAACTTGCGCGCCACTGTCATCGTGTGCGCCATTGCCTTGATGTTTATCAGTCTCAGTTCGGATCATTGTGCGCCTCCTTTTGTCGTTTCGCCATGCTCCTGGCGCGCAAACTTTTCATCTTCATCACAGGTGAATTCCTTTTTCCGCAGCAAACTGTAAACGACCGGGACAAAAAATAGCGTGGTGACGGTCGCCACCAGCAAGCCGCCAATGACAGCCCGTCCTAGCGGCGCATTTTGTTCGCCGCCCTCGCCCAATCCGAGCGACATCGGCAACATTCCGATAATCATCGCCAGCGCCGTCATCATCACCGGACGCAAACGCGTAAAACCAGCCGCGAGCGCGGCGTCAAAAGCGTTCTTGTTTTCGTGTGCGCAACGCTCGTCGTTGGCAAAAGTCACAACCAAAATGCTGTTGGCCGTGGCCACGCCGATGGCCATGATCGCGCCCATGAGCGAGGGAACATTCAGCGTTGTCCCGCTCAGAAAAAGCATCCAGATGATGCCGCACAGCGCACCGGGCAAGGCCATGATAATGATGAACGGGTCGGTCCACGATTGGAAATTCACGACCATCAGGAAGTAAACCAGCACGATGGCAAAGATGAGACCGCCACCGAGTCCGGCGAACGAGCTGTTCATACTCTGGACTTGCCCGCGCATACTTAGAAACGTGCCGCGCGGCAATTTCGATTTGAAACTGTCCACCACTTTGGCGACTTGATCGGCCACGCCACCGAGATCGCGGGCTTGGACATTGGCAAGCACGTCAAAAACCGGCTGCACATTGTAATGGTTCACGATAACCGGCGACTCGCGCCGCTCGATCGTCGCGAGATTTCCGAGCAACTCAGGGCTGGGCAAATTCGGCGCGACGACCGGGGTGTTTTTCAAATCCTGCAGCGTGTCCATCTTGTATTGCGGCGTTTGGACCGCGACCTGGTAATTCACACCGTTCTGAAAATTGAGCCAGTAATTGGGAGCAGTCTGGCCACTTGAGCTGAGTGAAATCAACATGGTCTGCGCAACGTTGCTTTGGGTCAGGCCGATCTGTTCGGCCTTTGTCCGATCCACGTTCACGCGCAAGTCCGGTCCGTGGACAAGTTGGTGCACATGCACATCGACCGCGCCCGGAATTTGCGCGACGCGCGTCTTAATTTGGTTGGCAATATCGTACCCTTTCGGGTCGCGGCCGGTCAGTTGAATATCAATCGGCGCCGGAATGCCGAAATTCAAAATCTGGCTGACGATGTCCGGTGCGGAGAAAAAGAATTCCATGTCCGGAAAATCGTGATGCAATTTCTCGCGCAGGATCCGGACGTATTGTGCGGTCGGCTTATGATTGGGGTTGAGAGCGACGAGGATCTCACCATCCGCCGAGCTGATCGTCGAACTGTCGCCAAAGGCGAGATTAATTCCACTTGTCGGCAGCCCGATATTATCAAGCACGTTCTGGATTTCGTCAGGCGGAATGACTTCGCGAATGGCGTGGCCTACTTGAAAAAAGCGTTCCTGGGTTGATTCGAGTCGGGTACCGGCCGGGGCGCGGACATGCAATCGAAATTGGCCGGCATCGACCGCTGGAAAAAAATCGCGACCAAGAAAAGGAACCAGGCAAAATGAAATGAGCACCATCGCTCCCATGCCCACGAAAACAGTGCGACGATGTTCGAGACACCAACGCAGCGCGTTCACATAGCGGGCGCGAAGCTTTTCGAACACATAATTGAATTTCTCGTGGATGCTGTTCAGGAAGCCAAAAAACCGGCCAAGGGCACTTCGATGGGGCGTGGCCCTTTCTTCGCGATGCGGATTGTCGATCTTTTTTTCGCTGCCGTCATGTTGATCAAATCCGTGGGCCAGACTCGTGTCGATTTCATCGAGATGTCCGCCCAGAAGAAATCTCACCATCGTCGGAACGACCGTGCGCGAGAGAAAATAGGAAGCGAGCATGGCGAAGATCACCGCCATGGCGAGTGGTTGAAAAAGAAATCTGGCGGTGCCACTCAGGAAAAAAATCGGCACGAAAACGATGCAAATACAGAGAGTGGAGACGAACGCCGGCACCGCAATCTGCGAGGCGCCGTCGAGGATGGCGCGCACCATCGGCTTCTTCATTGCGAGATTGCGATGGATGTTCTCGATCTCGACCGTGGCGTCATCCACCAAAATGCCGACGGCGAGGGCGAGTCCGCCCAGCGTCATCAGGTTCATGGTTTGCCCGAGCGCGCTGAGGATGATGATGGAGCACAGGATCGATAATGGAATTGAAGTCGCAACCACCAGGGTCGAGCGCCAGCTTCCAAGAAAAAGCAGAATCATCAGCGCGGTCAGGCACGCCGCAATCACGCCTTCCTTCAAAACGCCGTTAATGGCGGCGCGGACGAAGATCGATTGATCGAACAGTTGCGTAATATCGAGTTCGGGCGGCAAGGTCGCCTTGATCCGCGGCAGCGCCGCTTTTACCCGGGTGATGATATCGAGCGTAGACGCGCTCGCGCTTTTCAACACCGTAAGTAACGCCGAGCGCACGCGATTTTGCGCGACAATGTTGGTTTGCACGGCGAACCCGTCCCGGACATTCGCGACATCGCGAATGTAAACCATCGCACCATTCACTTGTTTGATCGGCAGATCGTTCAACGTTTGCAAAAGTCGCGGGCTCGAGTTCAGCCGCACATTATATTCGCGGTCGCCGATTTTCTGGGTGCCGGCCGGAAGGATGACATTTTGGGCATTGAGCGCAGCGCTTACGTCCGCGGGCGAAAGTCCTTTGCCGAAGAGTTTTTGCGGATCGAGATCGACCATGACCTGGCGCGACTTGCCGCCGTATGGGAGCGGTACTTGCGCGCCTTGCACGGTTGCGAGCTGGGTGCGGATGAAATTCAAACCGAGGTCGTAGAGATCTTGTTCCGATAGCGTTTTACTCGTTAGGCCAAGTTGCAGGATCGGCACATTTGAGGCGCTGTACTGAACAATGAGAGGCGGTGTGGTGCCCGGCGGCAGGATGCGCAAGAGCGTCTGGGTGATCGATGTGATCTGGGCAACGCCGGCCTCAACTTTGGCGCCCTCGTGGAAGAAGACTTTAATGACCGAGACACCATTGTAACTCTGCGACTCGATATGCTCGATATCGTTCACGGTCGTGGTCATGGCGCGCTCGGTAACGGTGACGAAGCGTTTCTCCATTTCCTCGGGCGCCACGCCCGGGAAACTCCAGATCACACTCACGACCGGGATGTCGATCTTGGGAAAAATGTCCGTAGCCATGCGCGTAACAGTGACGATGCCCAGGAGCACGATCAGAATGGCCATCACCGTGAAGGTGTAGGGGCGTCTAAGCGCTAAGCGGACGATCCACATGGGGTGTCATGCTTGGTAAGAAAATGAACCCTTCGTAATTAGAAGATCGTGTAGCAGAACGACTTCGGTCTCACTTTCTCGTAGTCGCACCGGCCACTTAATTCGCATCTTGCTCATCTTCGTCGCTCATATCGCTGATACCGGCTTACAAAATCGTGTTGGAGAAAGCGGCGGCGCCCAAGCAGTATCGATCTCGTGCCAGAAACGTCCGCTTTCGTGACCTAACGCTATCGCTCGCGGACAGGTAAGTTCTATTACACTTGGGTAGGATTTTTCGCTCCTACTCGAGAGGTGCGCCACGATACCTCTTTCGAGGTGCCGTCGAGCGGAAGCGGAAAACCGCAAGGGAAATCAGCGCCAATATTATTTCTTCGCCACAGCAGGAGTTGGTGAAGGAGCGGGGGTCGAGGCGACGCGCACCGTGGTTCCAGTGACCAGAGAGTCCGATGGGTTGACGATGACTTTGTCTGATTCGGCGACGCCGCTAAGGATTTCGGACTGGACTCCGAAGTCGCGTCCGACTTTAACGTCCCGAAGCTCAACGACGCCTTTGGCATCGACCACCCCAACCTGCAGATTTTTCCCGCGAAATATGAGGGTATTGTCAGGCAAAATAAGCAGCTTTCCTAAAGCGCTATGCGGAATTCGGATCGTAGCATAACTGCCAGGCAGGATCTCATTCTTCGAATTATCCACTTGTAGCTCAACAAGCATGGTTCGGGAATCGGGTGAAACCGCTTCCGAAGTCGAGATCACCTTTCCCGAATAGGCTTTTGCGCTTTCTGCCCCCACCTGAACATCGAAGGTTTGTCCGACAGCGATGTTAGGCGCCTCGGGCTGCGGAATGCGGAAATAAACACGAAGCGGATCTCTTTGTTGGATATGGAACATTTCCATGCTTGCGTTATTTGCGGTGATGAGGTCTCCCACGTTCACGTTGCGAATTGTAATCGTGCCGGCGAACGGCGCCGTCACCCGTTGGAATGCGAACTCCTGTTCAAGAAATCGAAGATTGGCAGCAAACGCCTCGGTATTGGCCTGGTTCGTGGCTTGGGAAGTGGCCATGTTCTCGGAGTCGAGCTCTGAGACGACGCCTTGATGAAATAGCTCCTGCCATTTGGCGTTCGTACTCTTGGCCTGCTCCAAACTTTTTTGCGCCAGCGCCGCCTGGGAACGCGCCTGTGCGAGCTGTTGGGCAAGATCAGGTGTGTCGATCTCCGCGAGTAACTGGTCTTTCTCGACATGTGCGCCGATGTCTACGAGCCAGCTTTTGAGGAACCCATTGGCTCGCGCGAAGATGGAAGCTTCCTGCCATGGTTTGACTTCAGCCGGTAAGTTAAGCCCACTATTCGGCGTAGTAAGAGTAGGTGTCACCACCCCCACCGTAGGGATCGCCAACTGGTTTGTATCAGCCGTGGCTGTTTGCTGCTGCCGCCATTGAGGAATGAACCCCACGACCAATGCGATCAGGAGCAGTGCGCCGCCGACAATAATGACGCGGAGAAACCGTCGCCGTGACCGGACGGGATCTGCTTTATTTTCACCGGTGAGGCCGACGCCGCCGGGATATGTAGTTGTGCTCATATATATAAGAGATGCGTTTAGGTTGCAGGAATGGCCTTTTCGAGGCCGGTTAGTGGAAGATTTTCTTTAGGTTCTGCCTTGGCGGCGACGACTGCCTGCCGATGCAAGAGGCTGAACACTACGGGGACAAAAAATAGCGTGGCCACGGTGGCGAGGATGAGGCCGCCGATAACCGCGCGGCCAAGTGGCGCATTTTGTTCGCCGCCTTCGCCGAGCCCAAGCGCCATTGGTAACATGCCGATCACCATCGCGGTTGCCGTCATAATTACTGGGCGCAGACGGCCGGTGCCGGCTTCCCAAGCTGCTTTCAGCGGATCCATTCCTTCCTTGAGGTGGTTACGCGCGAAGGTCACAACCAGAACGGAGTTTGCAGTGGCGACGCCAAGGCACATGATGGCGCCCATCATCGCGGGAACGCTTAAGGTTGTGCCTGTGATATGAAGTCCCCAAATTACGCCGGCCAACGCGCCGGTGAGAGCAGTCAGAATAATGAATGGATCGAGCCAGCTCTGGAAATTGACTACGAGCAGCAGGTAAATCAGCGCAATCGACATGAGCATTCCGATACTCAATCCGGTGAAGCTTGAGCTCATGGTCGAAGCTTGCCCGCGCAGAATGATATCGATGCCGGGCGGCGCTGCTTTTTTGGCTTCTGCAATAATCGGTTTGATATCGGCAAGGACACCGCCCAGGTCTCTTGCGCCTACGCCGCCGAAGACATCGACTACCGGCATTACGTTGTAGTGCGAGTAAATCGGTTGACTGGTGGTCCGTGAAACGTCGGCGACGTTCTCCAGCAATTGACCATTACCCGTACCAGGCTTTGATGCGGTAATCGGCGTCGACTTTAGGTCGGAGAGCGTCGTTGTTTGAGGTTCCGGCACGCGAACATTAACGAGATATTGAACGCCGGTGGCTGGATCGAGCCAGTAGGTCGGCGTCACCTGACTACTACCGCTCAAAGCAAGCAGGACTGAGCCGGCCACATCTCTCTCGGAAAGCCCGAGCTGCATGGCCTTGGTTCGATCGACTGAGAACATGACTCGGTGCAAGTCGTTAGGCTGTTGAACCCGCACATCTACGGCACCGCGAACGCCACGAATTTTTTGGGCGATAGCATTCGCGACTTTTTGATCGGCCGCTTGATCTCGGCCAACAACTTGAACGTCGTAGGGAGCTGGAAGTCCGAAGTTAATGGTTTCGGTTACGATGTCGGCCGGAAGGAAGTAGAAGGTTATGCCAGGAAAATCGCGGTTAAGACTAAGACGCAGGTTACGCACATAGTTGGCCGTCGGCTTATGTCCGGGTAGTAGTGAAACTAAGATGTCGGCATCGGCGGGCCCGGACACGCCACTGTCGTTGTAGCTCAGGTTAATGCCGGAGACCGGGAGTCCGATATTGTCGATCATGCCCTCGAGCTCTTTGGCCGAAATTTGGCGGCGAATGCT